>JAHJOS010000117.1 GCA_018820005.1 Alphaproteobacteria bacterium
GCCCGAAGCGGTCGAGCGCGTAGTTCCAGACGTCGTCCTCGACCCAGAAGGTGGCGTGCGGATTGCCCATCGAGGCTACCGATGGCGAATGCAGCACCGGCGCATCGATCGGCCCGATCTGCAGCTCGATCTGGCGCGTATCGGCAAATTCTTCGGCCAGGGGAATCTGAAACCAGGCCAGCTTGGGCGTGCCCATATCAACCGTGATCAGCCCATCGGCCAGCTCTTCGCCAAACAACAGGCCCGCCACGGTCTCAAAGGTAAACCGCTGCGGCCCCTGCTCGGCGGTCAGTGCCTGCACCACGCAGCGCATGCCATTGCCACAGGCCTGTGCTCTCGTGCCGTCCGAATTGATGATCTCGATGTAATTGGCCGTGCCCGGCGTGCGGGCATCGTGGATGGCCATGATCTGGTCGAACTTGGTGCCCGCCGTGGCGTTGATGGCAATGGCGGCAGCCGCCGTCACCCGATCGGCGCGGCCGCGCATGTCGACCACGACAATCTGGTTGCCCAGCCCGTTCATCTTGAGAAACGGCGCGCCGTTCACAGTCTGCCTCGCCCACACGTCAATTGATTATCCCTATATGGCTGATGCCGCCGCCAATTGCCAGTGGTGGGGGGCGCACGCCCCTCAAACCGGCACCGCGCCAGCAGCCCTGTGGCGACAATTCTTCATATTTCGTAAGGGTTTTGGCATTCATCGCGGCTTAACCAGCCCGCCAGTCTGGCCGCGCCGAACAGCCCGTTTCGGGTTAGCTTCTTCCAACTCGAATGGGACCATTCCCCTTTGCCGCGCAGCTGGAGTGCCGCAGCCATGAACATGCCCATGATTACCGACCAGATCATCACCGATTGGCAGCCCCATTTTCCCGCGCTGTTCGGCAATCATTCGCTGGCCATGAGCCATCGCCTCGCCAGCTCGCCCCTCTTCACTGACGACGCGCTGGCCGCGCTGATCGATGCCACCCCGCGCCAGTATTACCACGTCAACTATTCCCAGAAGACCCCCGGCAATCCCCCCAAGCGGCGCGAAGGCCAGATCAACGGCCTCAGCGGTGCCCAGGTGCTCGATGTGGTGCGCAATGGCAATATCTGGATCAATCTGACCGCCCCCGCCAAGGTCAACCCCGCCTATGGCGAGCTGCTCGATAGCCTCTATGCCGAGTTCGAGGAACGCGTGCCGGGCTTCAAGAGCTACAAGCGCAATCTGACCCTGCTGATCTCGTCCCCCAATGTCTCGGTCAAATACCATTCCGACGTGCCCGGACAGAGCCTGTGGCAGGTGCGCGGCACCAAGAAGGTCTATGTCTATCCCGCCAGGGCCCCCTTCATCTCCCAGCCCGCTCTGGAAAAACTGATCCTGGGCCAGCTGCGCGAAACCGACATGCCCTATGAGCCCTGGTTCGACGATTATGCCGAAGTCCATATGCTCGAAGCCGGCAAGATGCTGCATTGGCCGCTCAATGGACCCCACCGGGTGGTCAATGAGAACATGCTCAACGTCAGCTTCACCACCGAACACTGGACCGATGAGCTGCGCCGCCACTATGCGGTCAACTATGCCAATGGCATTTTGCGCTCGTCGCTAGGCATGAACAATCTCAGCCAGCAGGTCACAGGCCTGTCCTACTATGCCAAGCTGGCGTTGGCGGGCCTGGTCAAGTTCAGCCCGCTCAACCCGCAGAAAAACAAGATCTACACCGTCGATTTCGAAGTCGACCCGACCGCGCCCGAAGGCGTGCGCGACATCGAGGCCTATAGTTTCAGCAAATGACCGCCATCAGCGCCGCTCCCAGAGCCAATGAACGCCGTCGCCCGCTCGCCCTTTCGGCCGGCGCAGCCGCGCTTGGCCACACGCTGCGCTGTGAACTCGTCCAGACCCGCGCCGGCATCGACGCCATCGCCACCCAGTGGCAGGGGCTCGAAGAACAGGCGGCAGGCGCCGTGCTGTTCCAGGGCATCGGCTGGGCCCGCGCCATTTTCGACTTCGAGGCCAAACGCGGCAATGCCGATTTTGCGCCCGTCATCGCCACACTGATGGATGGACAGCGCCTCGTCGCCGTCCTGCCGCTCGAACGCATCAAGACCCGGGCCCGCACCATGCTGGCCCCGCTCGGCCATGCCTTCAGCCAATATTCCGACATGCTGCTCAGCCCCGGCGTCGACGCCACCGATGCGCTGGCACGCCTGCTCAAATCAGCCATTGCCGCGGCCCCCTGCGATGGGGTGAACTTTCTCAAGGTGCGCGCCGATAGTGCCCTGGCCCGTGGCATGCCCGCCAATCGCCTCGTCACCGGTGAAGAACAGGGCGCGCCCTATGTCGCCCTCGACGCCTTCCCCGATTTCGCCGGCTATTTCGCCACCATCAAGCCCAAGACGCGCAAGAACCTGCGCAATGCCCGCAATCGCCTCGAACGCGACGGCGCGGTGACCCACCATGTCGCCGCGACGCCGGCCGAACAGCTCGGCGTCATTACCCGCACGCTGACTGGCCGCGCCGGGCGCCTCAGGGATCAGGGCCTGACCTCGCGCGCCTTCAGCGATACCGCATTCACCGATTTCTGCCAGGCCCTCGCCGGCCGCTCCGATACCCCGCTTCTGGCCATGTCGCTGCACCACCACGGCGCCGCCATCGCCGAGCAGTGGGGCTTCATCCACAACCAGCGCTATTACGCCTTTGTCGCCAGCCGCGACTTTTCCAATTCCGATGAAAGCCCGGGCAAGATGCACCTTGGCGAAGTCATCCACACCTGCGCCGATCAGGGCCTGCGCGGCGCCGACCTCATGGTCCCCGTCATGCCCTATAAGCTGACCTGGGCCACCGAAGTGGTCGCGATCACCGATTACGCCCTGCCCGTCACCATGCGCGGCATCATCATGCTCAGCCTATGGGACAAGACCCTGCGTCCCTGGCTGAAATCGCTGGTGCTCAATATGCCCAAGGGCATGCGCGGCGCCCTGATGAAAGCCAGCGGCCGCGCGCTTTAGCGCCGCGCTAGTTCGGCGGCGGCGCTCCCCGAAAACGGTCCATCACGCTGTCGAGCCGGGCATTGTCGATGTCCGGATTGATCGCCTGCAGGCACGGCAGCAGGATCGCCTTGTTGTCGCGCTCCTTTTGCCCGTTCAACTCGGCCCCGGTTCGCGCCGGGGTCACCCCGGCAAAGCAGGTCGCAAACTGCAGTGGCGTAATATCGAGCGCTGCCGCCACCGCCGCCAATACGCTGCTCGTCGCCATAGCTATGATCATCGGCAGGGCCAGACCTGCCGCAATTGTCCTGTTCATGTTCAAACGCCTCCTCCAATGCCCCTGAGCTTGGCGTGCGCCCCCCGTGCCGGCAACTTAAGCTTCGGTCATTGTTTTGCCCGCGCGGTAACCCGCCAGACAGCTTGCGGTAAGCCTCAAACCACTCACGCCCCCGCTTCCTTGACTCCGCGCCTGCTTTCCCTTACAGCCAGCCCATCCATCAGGCCTTGTTCCTGACCAGCCGACCGGGGCCCCGCAAGGGTTTCACGATCCCGGAGGCCACCACCCACCAGCGCGTTGCGCCCGTGGGTGCGCTTGGCGTTTGGACTGATGGATACCATATGGCTCACGGAACCAGCGGTACGGCCCGTGAGCGAAAAGGACAAAAGATGTTTGACAGCTTAAGCGATCGGCTTGGCAAGATTTTTGACGGACTGCGCGGTCGCGGGGCACTCAATGCCGCCGACGTTGACGCAGCCCTGCGCGAAATCCGCCGCGCCCTGCTCGAAGCCGACGTGTCCCTTGAAGTGGTCAAGGCCTTTGTCGAACAGGTCAAAGACCGCGCTGTCGGCGCCGAGGTTACCCGCTCGGTCACCCCCGGCCAGCAGGTCATCAAGATCGTCCATGACGAACTCGTGGCCGTTCTGGGCGAAACCACAATCGGCATCGATCTCAATGCAAAGGCCCCCGTGACCCTGCTCATGGTCG
Organism: Alphaproteobacteria bacterium; assembly: GCA_018820005.1. Lineage (GTDB taxonomy): Bacteria > Pseudomonadota > Alphaproteobacteria > Rhizobiales > Devosiaceae > Devosia. The sequence continues at coordinate 3,953 of JAHJOS010000117.1, forward strand.
GTCTGCAAGGCTCGGGCAAGACCACCACTACCGCCAAGATCGCCAAGCGCCTCAAGGACCGCAACAAGAAAAAGGTCCTGCTCGCTTCCCTCGATACCCGCCGCCCCGCTGCCATGGAGCAGCTGCGTGTGCTGGGCGAACAGGTCAGCGTCGATACTCTGCCCATCGTCACCAGCGAAACCCCGGTCCAGATCGCCCGCCGCGCCGAGCGCGAGGCCCGTCTGGGCGGCTATGACGTCCTCATTCTCGATACCGCCGGCCGCACCCATATCGACGAAGAGTTGATGGTCGAAACCGTTGCCATCCGCGATATCGCCAACCCGCATGAAATCCTCTTGGTCGTCGATGCGTTGACCGGCCAGGACGCCATCAACGTCGCCCGCTCCTTTGATGGCCGCCTCGACATCACCGGCATCGTGCTCACCCGCGTCGACGGCGATGGCCGCGGCGGCGCCGCGCTCTCCATGCGCGCTGCCACCGGCAAGCCCATCAAGCTGATCGGCGTTGGCGAAAAAATGGATGCGCTGGAGGATTTCCACCCCAGCCGCATCGCCGACCGTATCCTGGGCATGGGCGACATTGTCAGCCTGGTCGAAAAGGCCGCCGAACACGTGTCGGCCGAAGACGCCCAGAAGATGGCCAAAAAGCTCAAGAAGGGCTCCTTTGACCTCGACGATCTGCGCAACCAGCTGCTGCAGATGAAAAAGATGGGCGGCATGGGTGGCCTGATGGCCATGATGCCGGGCATGGGCCAGATCAAAAAGGCCATGGCCGGCGCCAATGTCGACGAGAAGGTGTTCGATCGCCAGATCGCCATCATCAATTCCATGACCAAGAAGGAA
>JAHJOS010000118.1 GCA_018820005.1 Alphaproteobacteria bacterium
CGGGCTCCCCAACAGGGTCCAGGTTCGGTCGTGACAGGCGGACGTCGTTATGGCCGGGGGTTATGCTTCGCACGTGTGTCGAACATGCGCTGCGCTATTCGTCGCCATGGTGCGGGCTGCTGACACATTTCGTCTGTTTGCTGGCGCACAGCTACGCACAGCAAGGACCCGCCCGTATGGAGCGGCGCGTGGGAACGAGGTCGACAGATGAAACCGTTTCACCAAATCCTGGCTAATAATCTTGTGGCCAATGTCACCAATTTTACCGTCTGGTTCGCCATCACGTTCTGGACGTTTCTCGAGACCCAGTCGGTATTCGCGACCGGCATGATTGCCGGCGTCTATCTGGTGTTCACGGCGGCCTTCGGCTTCTGGTTCGGCTCGATCGTGGATCACAATGCCAAAAAGACTGCCATGCTGGCGTCAAGCCTGGTCTCGGCGCTGTTCTATGGGGCAAGCCTGGTGATCCTGTTGCTGGAGCCGGAAGGCGCCTTTACCGACCCCTATGGCCCCTATCTCTGGGGCTTCGTACTGCTGGTGATGGCGGGGGTGATCGCCGGCAATATCCGCTCAATCGCCCTGACAACGCTAGTGACGATCCTGGTTCCGGAACCTGAACGCGACAAGGCCAATGGCCTGGTCGGCATGGTCACGGGCATCGGCTTTCTCACCACTTCGGTCATTTCGGGCTTTCTCGTCGCCTATACCGGCATGCTGGGCGTGCTTGTAATGGCTCTTGTGACCTCGCTGCTGGTGCTTCTGCATCTGGCCGCGGTTCGCATCGACGAGGGGCGGGTGGCGCCGAGCGCCGAGCAGACGGCAGAACCCAGGCGGGTCGATATCGCCGGCACGATCCGGGTGATATCAGCCGTGCCGGGCCTCTTTGCCCTGATCTTTTTTGCCTGCTTCAACAATTTCCTCGGCGGCGTCTTCATGGCCCTGCTGGACGCCTATGGCCTGTCGCTGGTGAGCGTGGAGGTCTGGGGCCTGATGTTCGGCGCGCTGTCCACCGCCTTCATCCTGAGCGGCATCGTCATCGCCCGTACCGGGCTGGGCAAGAACCCGCTGCGCACGCTGCTTTTGGTCAACCTCATCACCTGGTCGGTCTGCTGCGTCTTCACGCTGCAGGCCTCGATCTGGCTGCTGGCTGCCGGCTGTTTCGTCTGGATGCTGCTGGGGCCCTATGCGGAGGCGGCGGAGCACACGACGCTGCAAAAGGTGGTGCCGCTGGAGCGGCAGGGCCGGGTGTTTGGCTTTGCCCAATCGGTGGAGCAATCGGCCTCGCCCGTGACAGCCTTCCTGATCGGCCCGCTCACCCAGTTCGTGGTGATCCCCTTCATGACCGACGGGGCAGGGGCGCGCTCCATCGGCAACTGGTTCGGTACCGGTCCCGACCGGGGCATCGCGCTGGTCTTCACCCTTGCCGGTGTGGTCGGTGTGCTGGTGACGGTGATCGCCTTCAAGTCACGCCCTTATCGCGACCTGTCGCGCGCCTATGCGGCGGGCGGGGACGACGACGATGCGGATGGTGGCGCGGCGGTGGCCAGCCCCACCTGATCCGTTATCGTCCGGTTACCGGTCCTGGGCGGACAGAATGTCCTTCCGTGCCGCTAATGTGCCCATCTTGTCCACACCCCCAAAACCCGGGTGCATACTTGCCCCCATCACCCCGCATGGGCGGCCTGCAGGCGAACAGTGGTGGGGTGTGCCGGGTGTGGGTTTTGCCTCTCGCACAGGTTCAATTGTTGTGTCTGCGCCGGGGCGAGCGACCCTTGCCGGCAACATAGCTCCAAAAACCGGCACCCCGGGACGGCGATCGTCTCACTCTCTAACTCTCTCAGGGGCGAAAGCCGTCTCGGGGTCCGTCCATCGCATGACAACCGCATTGCAGGCGGCGGTTTGGCATGGGCGCTATGCCCATCGAGCCGGGCGCGCGGCTTGCTCTTGCCCTTTGCGGCCACTTCCCCTATATCGCGCTTGCGTCTGACTGCGTGTCAGCGCGATTTCACACACGAGGCAGGCGTTTGGGGCAACCCAGATACCATCCGGTGGCGGGAGACCGTCGCAGCGCTTCGTGGAGGCATCAACCGGTAAACAAGGAGCAGCCACAAATGGCACTGCCCGATTTTTCTATGCGCCAATTGCTTGAAGCTGGCGTCCACTTTGGTCACCAGAAGCACCGCTGGAACCCCAAGATGGAACGCTACATCTTTGGCGTTCGCAACGACATCCACATTCTCGACCTGAGCCAGACCGTGCCGGCCCTCAGCCGCGCGCTGCAGCTGGTCTCCGACACCGTTGCCGATGGCGGCCGCGTGCTGTTCGTTGGCACCAAGCGTCAGGCCGCTCCCCTGGTTGCCGAGGCTGCCAAGCAGTCGGCCCAGTACTTCGTGAACTCGCGCTGGCTCGGCGGCACGCTGACCAACTGGCAGACGATTTCGAAGTCCATCGCTCGCCTGCGCGAGCTCGAAGCCATGGGTGAAGACGAACTCGCCCTGCGCACCAAGAAAGAGCGCCTGATGATGAGCCGCGAAGAGGAACGCCTGGAGCGTGACCTGGGCGGCATCAAGGACATGGGCAACCTGCCGTCGCTGCTGTTCGTGATCGACACGAACAAGGAAGCCAATGCGATCAAGGAAGCCCGTCGTCTGGGCATTCCGGTCATCGCCATTGTCGATACCAATTGCGATCCCGACACTGTCGATTATGCCATCCCCGGCAATGACGACGCCTCGCGTGCTCTCGAGCTCTACACCGCGCTGATCTCCAAGGCTGCTATCGACGGCATCGGCCGTTCGTCGTCGGCTCTGGGTAGCGATCTGGGTGCTTCCGAGCGCGCTCCGGCCGAAGACCTGCCGGCGGAAGACGCAACCGTCAACTAAGTCTGGTATTTCCAGACTATTCCTGATTCGAACCATGCGGCCCCGCAACAGGGGTCGCCGAAAGGTATTATCATGGTTGAAATTACTGCAGGCCTGGTCAAGCAGCTTCGTGACTCCACCGGCGTGGGCATGATGGACTGCAAGAAGGCTCTGGCTGAAACCAATGGCGACATGGAAGCGGCCGTCGACTGGCTGCGTACCCGTGGCCTGGCCAAGGCTGCCAAGAAGGCCGATCGCGTTGCCGCTGAAGGCCTGGTTGGCGTTGCCACCAACGGCACTAGCGCTGCCGTGATCGAAGTGAACTCGGAGACGGACTTCGTTGCCCGCAACGAGCAGTTCCAGTCGATCGTGGGCAATGTTGCCAAGCTGGCACTCGACGCCGAAGGCGACGTGGTCAAGCTCGGCGAAATGCCGTTCCCCGGCACCGGTCACTCGGTTTCGGCTGAAATCACTGAAGCTGTCGCCAAGATCGGCGAGAACATGGGCCTGCGTCGCACGGCTCTGGTCTCGGTGAGCGATGGCGTCGTGGAAAGCTATGTCCACAATGCAGTCAAGCCCGGCATGGGCAAGATCGGCATTCTGGTGGCGCTGGAATCGACCGGCGACAAGGCTGCGCTGTCGGCCCGGGGCAAGCAGTTGGCGATGCACATTGCAGCGACCAACCCGCTCTCGATCGATCCTGAAGA
>JAHJOS010000014.1 GCA_018820005.1 Alphaproteobacteria bacterium
ATATAGCCGTCAGCCAGCATCTTTTGGTGATGCGGCAGCGTATCGAGCGCGAATTCGGTGGTGGCGATGACCTCGACCTTGGCGCGGTCGAGGAAAGCGCGCGGCAGCAGGGCGGGCGTCGCCAGGGCGGCATCGATGCGGTCGTAAATGGCGTCGGCGGTGGCCGCGCTCAGCTCTTCATCGATGCCAAAGGCCCATTTGAGGGAATGATCGACCCAGGTCTTGGAGGGGGTGCCGGCAAACAGATAGTAATTGGCGGCAAACAGGCGCCAGGCGTCGCGCCCCTTGGCGACCGGCTGGCCATCCTTACGTGGCACGCCCAGGTCATCATAGCTCAGCCCGCGGCTACGCAGCATACGCAGCACATAATGGTCTGGCGTCAGGAACAGCGTCGCGGGATCAGAAAAGCGCGTGTTGTTGGCGAACCAGGCCGGATCGGTATGGCCATGCGGGCTGATCAGCGGCAGGTCGGCCACCTCGGCATAAAGGTCGCGCGCCAGGCTGCGGGCCAGTTCCGAGGCGGGGAGTAGGCGGTCTGGATGCAGATGTGTCATGGGAGTTTCTTGCCATGATCCGGACGCGGAATCAATCATCTTCCATACAAGATTCGGGCCAGGGGAATTTTATGTAAATTAACTGCATTTGCAGGTTCGCATTCGCGCCGGGGGCGGTCGGGATTACCCTTTGTGTGTGGGTGAGAACAGCGCAATGCGGCGACCCGATGGCAGCGCCGATCCCTGGGGATCGGCAGACCAGGGGATGATCGGACATGCCGCAACTTGTGACCGACAAAATCGGTGAAACCTATGAAATCGCCCGGGCCCGCGCCAGCCGCGCAGGCCAGATGCACCATCTGCAGGTAATGCTGATGGCTGCCGGCGTGACTGGATTCTGCATCGTGGCCGTAGCCGCGACGGTGATGACCAGTCTCCTTTAGACAGGACGCGCGGCAGACCTTAATGTGTGGCCAGGGAGAAGCTGGCTGCCATGCGCATATTACTGGTCGAAGACAATGAAGACCTGGGCGAGGCGATTGAAAAGCGCCTGCGCAGCGCCGGCCATTCGGTGGAATGGGTGCGCGACGGCAATGATGTGGTTTCGGCCGCCATGGGCGATGATTTCGACGCGGTGGCGCTGGACCTGATGCTGCCCAATCGGGACGGAATCGCCCTGATCGCTGAGTTGCGACGGCGCAAATTCACGGCGCCTATCCTGGTGATCACTGCCCGCTCTGAAATCGACGACAAGGTGAGCCTGCTCGACCTCGGTGCAGATGACTATCTGGTCAAGCCGTTCGACCTGCGTGAGCTGGAAGCCCGGCTGCGCGCCCTGATCCGCCGCACCGGCGGACAAACCAGCAGCACGCTGGCCGCGGGCAATCTTGAGATGGACTTGGCGGGCCTCAATGCCAGTGTCGGCGGCCGCTCGCTGGAGCTGGGTCGGCGCGAATTCCGGCTGCTGGAAATCCTGGTGACCCACGCCGGCAAGGTGGTGCCCAAGGAACGGCTGATGAACCAGCTGTTCAATTTTGACGAAGCCGTTTCGGTCAATGCGCTGGAACTGCATATCTCGCGGCTGCGCAAGAAGCTCGAGCCGGCCAATATCGAAATCGGAACGGTGCGCGGGGTTGGCTATGTCGTGCGGGTGCCCAATGGGTAGAGGTTGTGGCGCCCCCTCCGCGCATCCCCCATCAAGGGGTCGATGATGGCGCCTGCAAAGTCCTTTTCCATCCGGCGACGCATTCTGGCGTTGGCGCTGATGCTACTGCTGGCGGCGGCGGTGGTGCTGATCGTTTTTATCCGCGACTACGCGGACCGTTCGGCAGACAGGGCGTTTGACCGCCTGCTGGCGGCATCGGCGCTGACGATTGCCGGCGCGGTTCAGGTGGAAAACGACACGGTGATCGTGGAACTGCCCTTTGCCTCGTTCGGTATGTTCTCCGGGCGCGATCGGGTGTTCTACGCTGTAGAGACGCCGGGCGGCCGGGCGGTGACCGGCTATGAAGATCTCTCGGCCGATCTACCCGAATTGACCTCGGCTGGGCCGGTGTTTGCCGATGTTCAATATCGCGGCGAGCTGGTGCGGGTAGCCAGCGTGGGGCGGCTGACATCATCTGGCGGCGACGCCACCTGGGTGACCATCCATGTGGCCGAGACGCAGAATGAGCGCGAGGCGCTGGCGGGGGAAATCCTGTCCAATGCCATTGTGCCGGTGGTGGCGCTGACGCTGCTTGCCATCGGGCTGGTGTGGTTCGGCATCGGGCGCATGTTTGCGCCGCTCTACCAGCTGGAGCAGGAATTGCGCGGACGGGCGCCGGACGATCTGTCTCCGGTGGACCTGCCGGTGCCAGTGGAAGTGCGCCAGCTGGTGAGCGGGCTCAATGCCTTCATGGCGCGGCTGGGCAGCGCCATGGAGCGCGTCAGTGGGCTGGTGGCCGAGGCGGCCCATGAGGTGCGCACGCCGCTGGCCTCGCTGCGGGCCCAGGCCGAAGTGGCGATGGACGAACAGGATCCCGAGGCGCTGCGCCGCCGAGTGGGGCGCATTCACCAGGGCGCGGTGCAGGCCAGCCAGCTGGTCAGCCAATTGCTGATGGAAGCGACGATCTCGCATCGATTGGAGAACCAGGACAGCGACACCACAGCCTTTGGCTCGGTGGTGGAAGATGTGCGTCAGCGGCTCGACCCCGACCAGGCGGGGCGGCTGGAGGTGAACTTGCCTGAAGCCGCGGCGACGGCGACCATTCGCGGCGACCGGGTGGCGCTGCGCGAGATGGTGCGCAATGTGGTGGACAATGCGCTGGTCTATTCGGAGGGGCCGGTGGAGATCGATGGGCGCCTGGTGGAGGGCATGATGACCTTTGTCGTGCGCGACCGCGGGCCGGGCATTGCCGAGGCGGAGAAGAGCCATGTGCTGGAGCGGTTCAAGCGTGGCACGGCCAGCAGTGCCAAAGCCGGCTCGGGCCTTGGGCTCTCCATCGTCAAGCGGGTGGTGGAGGCCCATCGCGGCGCGCTGCGGCTGCTGGATAGGGCGGAGGGCGGGCTGGTTGTGGAGATCGACCTGCCCACCGTGGGGCGCACCCCGCGCATGGAGCAATTGCGTAAAGCCCTGGGTAGCTTTTCGGCCGTGCTGATCTGCCTGATGCTGGCCCAGGCACAGCCGGCGGATGCAGCCGCGACGCGCTATCCCGCGCCAGATGGCAGCGCCGACACGGTTCTGACGATCGTGGGGGTAACCGACACGCCGCTGTTTGCCCAGTTCATCAGCGCCTTCCAGCAGCAGCGCCCTGATGTGAGCGTGGTCTATGAGGAGACCGACTCGCTGCCCCTGTTCGAGCGGTATCTCGCCGGCGACATGAGCCCCAAGCCGGATCTGCTGATCAGCTCAGCCGCGGACCTGATGATCAAGCTGGCCAATGATGGCCATGCCATTGCCTATGACTCGCCGTGGCTGAGTGGCCTGCCGGACTGGGCGCATTGGCGCAATGAGGTGTTCGGCTTCACCTTCGAGCCAGCGGTGATCATCTATAATCCCGACCTGATCGGCGCTGCGGAAGTACCGCGCACCCACCTGACGCTGGCCGAAATGCTGGAGACGCAGACCGACCGGTTCCGCGGCAAGATCGCCACCTATGATATTGCCTTGAGCGGTGTGGGCTATCTCCTGGCAGCGCAGGACCAGCTGATTTCCAGCAACTTCTGGCGCCTCGCCGCAGCCTTTGGCCGGGTCAATGCGCGGTTCTCCGGCTCCAGCCCGGCGATCCTGAATGGCGTTGCCGATGGATCGCTGGCGCTGGGCTACAATGTGCTTGGCTCCTATGCCTTCGGGCGCAAGGCGAGCGGCGCCAATATCGAAATCGTGGTGCCCGACGACTATGTGCTGGTACTGACGCGCGCCATGCTGATCCCGCGCGATGCCCCCTACCCCGAGCTGGGCAAGGCCTTCGTCGATTTCGCGCTGTCGCCGGCGGGGCAAACCATCGCCGCCGGCCCAACGGCCCTTGGGTCAGTGATGCTGGGCGGCACAGGCGCCTGGACCAGCGAGGCAATCGCCGCCATGGGGCGCGGGGTGATGCAGCCCATCGGACTGGGGCCCTCGCTTATGGTGTCGCTGGACCAGCAGCGGCGCAAGCGCTTCCTCGACAGCTGGGGCGAGATCGTTTCTCCCAAGCTGTGACCGAGCGAGAAATACGCCCCAGCCATGCACTGGCAGCATGAATAGGACCAAAGTCTGATCATGTCCGGGGTTTTTCGACGTTTAGCGCCAGTCTAGCCATAGCACATGCACCATTCGCATGGCTGTCCTGTTCTCTGCCCTCTAGTAGAAACGGGAGCGGAGGCCCATCTGTTGTCTCATGAAAGCGGTTCGGCAATCCGGCCGGAGCTTTAGAGGACCTGGACAATGAGCAACCCCCGCAAGTCTTTCTTTGCGACCCTTGGCACGTTCGTGGAAGTGTTCGGCAGCGCTGCTGCTGTCTCCCATGCTGTCGATGGTGGGCGTGCGCCGAAGGCCAAGCATCTGAAGTCTCTCGGTATCGACGTCGACGCTTTCCGTTCGATCGGCAAGAACTAGCCTCTGGCTAGCCGAGCTGCTGCGGCGTTTTCCTCCCTGTACGCTGCGCGCTTGCGTCGATCCGACGTGAAAAAGCCCGGATGCCTTGATTGGCATCCGGGCTTTTGTTTTTTGGCCGGACGCGGACCTTAGTCTTCGTCGGCCGCCATTTGCGAGAGTACCTGACCCTTCCCGCGCAGGCGCAGCCAGAGCGGGAACAGGATGGCCAGCGCGGCAACGACATATAGCCCGATGGCGATGGGTGAGTGCACCAGCGCGGTGAAATCACCCTGGCTGATCGAGAGCGCCCGGCGCAGCTGCTGTTCGGCCATAGGCCCCAGGATCAGGCCGATGACCACCGGCGCGATGGGGTAGCCGAAGCGGCGCAGCAGATAGCCCAGCACGCCGAACGCCAGCAGCATCATCAGCTCGAACGAGAAGCTGATCGGCCCCAGATGACCCGACATGGCGCCATTGGCGCCCAGTGTGCCCAGGGTGGCGAACACCAGGATGCCGCCATAGAGCCAGGGCTTGGGTATATTGAGCAGGCGCACCCAGAGCCCAACCAGGGGCAGATTGAGCACCACCAGCATGAAGTTAGCAACCAGGAGGCTGGCGATCAGCGCCCAAACCAGCGAGGCGTTGTTGGTGAACAACAACGGACCAGGCTGAAGCCCAAACTGCTGAAAACCAGCCAGCATGATGGCCGCTGTAGCTGAGGTAGGCAGACCTAGCGTCAGCAGCGGTACCAACGTACCGGCAGCTGAGGCATTGTTGGCAGCTTCTGGACCAGCGACGCCTTCGATGGCGCCTTCGCCGAACTCTTCTGGGTGCTTGGTGAGGTGTCGTTCGGCAGCATAGGAAAAGAACGTCCCGATCTCGGCGCCGCCGGCGGGCATGGCGCCGATCGGGAAACCGATGGCGGTACCCCGCAGCCAGGGCGCCCAGGAGCGCTTCCAGTCTTCCAGCGTCATCCAGACCGAGCCCTTGATGGCCATGACCTCGTCCTTGACGCTGCCCGAGGTGCTGGCGATCATCAGCGTCTCGCCGATGGCAAACAGCGCCACCGCCAAAGTAGTGACCTCGATGCCGTCGAGCAGGTCGGGAATGCCGAAGGCGAGGCGCGCCTGACCACTCTGCAGGTCAATGCCGATCAGCCCCAGGCCGAGCCCGATGAAAAGTGCGGTCACGCCACGGAGGGGACTGTCGCCGAAGGCGGCCGAGACGGTGACGAACGCCAATACCATCAGGGCGAAATAGTCAGCCGGGCCGAACATCAGTGCGACCTTGACCACCCAGGGGGCGATGAAGGCGAGCGCCAGGGTTGCGATGAGGCCAGCAACGAACGAGCCGATTGCAGCGGTCGCGAGAGCCGGGCCGCCACGGCCCTTGCGGGCCATCTTGTTGCCTTCGAGCGCGGTGACGATAGAAGCGCTTTCACCCGGCGTATTGAGCAGGATGGAGGTGGTGGAGCCACCATACATGCCGCCGTAATAGATGCCGGCGAAC
>JAHJOS010000119.1 GCA_018820005.1 Alphaproteobacteria bacterium
ACAGCACGATCAGCAGGATCCCGAACAGGAAGCCCGGCACGGCATAGCCGACAATGATCACGCCCAAGGTCCAGACATCGAAGGTCGAGCCGTCGCTGACGGCCTTGCGGATGCCCAGCGGGATGGAAATGCCATAGGAGAGCAGGGTCATCCACAGGCCCAGCGAGATCGAGACCGGCATTTTCTCCTTGATCAGGTCGATCACCGAGATGTCGCGGTAATAGCTGTCGCCGAAATCAAAGCGCAGATAGTTCCACAGCATCATGCCGAAGCGCTCGAGTGGGGGCTTGTCGAAGCCGAACTGCTTTTCGATGCGGGCGACGAGTTCGGGCGAGAGGCCCTGGCTGCCACGATAGGTGGAACCGCCCTTTTGGCTGGGCTGGCCAGTGAAATCGCCGGCCTCGCTGCCGGTGAGCTGGGAGGACATGGAGACATTCTGGCCCGAGAGATTGGCCAGGGCCTGTTCCACCGGCCCGCCGGGCGCGAACTGGGTGATGAGGAAGGAAATGGCCATGATGCCGAACACGGTCGGTATCATCAGAAGGATGCGGCGAACGATATAGGCGCCCATCGGGTCTCCGGGCAGGACTGTTGTCGGGCAAGCTAAGCGCCGACCATGGGCAGTGGGCAAATCACCATGCGGTGAAAGGCTCTAGCGCGGACTGCATCATTTTGATGACGCCTTGGCAAGCCATTGGGCACTGCAATTGCCTAGTGGCGGAAGCATTGCCGGTCCGGGGTTGCCCTGCAACTCGATCAGGGTCAGGATCGAACGGCAGCGGAGCCCTTAGCCCATGAGTTATCAGATCATCGCCAATGTCGACAATCCAAGCACGGCGCGCGTGCTTGCGGTGGCACTGCGGGCGCATGGCTTTCACCCGCTCGAGCAGGGCGAAGGTGGCCTGCCCGGTGTGCCGAGCTTTTTCGCCGATGGGGGCTATGCCGTGCAGGTTCCCGAGGAAGAGGCGGCTGACGCGACGGTGCTGGCTGCCGATTTATTGCGCGAGATGGCGGCCGGTGACTCCTAAAACGGCCACATTGGCATGCGCTGGGTCACAGTCTTATCAGGCGGTTGTACGTGTGACATGGTTTGGCTATAAGCCATCAACTTGTTAACAATAGTTAAGCCTTTGGGCAGGAGCGAACTCATGACGGTTTGGATGCGCGGATCGTTGTCGGCCATGGGGATTGTCGGCATTGCGCTGTTGGTTGCAGGGTGCTCGACATCGCAGTCCAACACGGCGGGCCTCAATACGATTGGCGCGCCGGCCCAGCTCCAGCCCGTGCAGAATTCCGTCGTGCAGCAGGGCAGCCTGCCAGCCATCGGCGCGACAGGCACGCCGGCGCCGGGCCTGTCCGGCCAGCCGATGCTGGGTGGCGTTGCCGCCAATCCGAGCATGGGTGTACAGACGACGCAGACCGCTGCTCTTGGCTCGGTCGTTTCGCTTGATCCGCTGGCGCAGCCGAGCGCTGGCGCGATGTCGAGTGGCCCGGAAGGCACCTGGAATGTTGTTGCCGGCTCCGTGCAGTGCCGCGTGAACCTGCCCATGACGGCCAAGACCGGCACCTCGTATTACCGCGCTTCGGCGCCGGGTTGTGCCATTCCGTCGCTGGCCTCGGTTTCGGGCTGGCAGCAGGTGGGCAGCCAGCTGCAGCTTTATGATGAGAACGGCAATATCGCCGCGTTCCTGGCGCCCAGCAATGGCCGCTACATCGGGACCATGGGCGGTGGCCAGGCCATCTCGATGTCCCGCTAGTCCTGTTACTGGTGAAGCCGGCAGCTGATGCCGGCTTCGTCTCTTTGAGTGCCGACGCAAAGTGGGCGATACGGCGCTGGTAATCGAGAGCTGCCCCACGCGGTGGCTTGACTGAAAACGCCCCGAGTTCGCTGCCATCGTGGCCCATCCCATGACATCTTCACCATCTGACGGACCTGTCAGCGCTGCCTATGCCGCGCTGGTGGCAGACGGCGCATTGACACAGGACGGCGCGCAGCAGGAAGCCGCTGTGCTGCTGGACGACGTGCTGGCAGGGCTGGAGGCCAGCAAGCCCAAGGGGCTGATCGGGCGGCTGTTTGACAGCAAGAACAGCCCGGTGCGCGGGCTCTATCTGTTCGGCGATGTCGGGCGCGGCAAGACCATGCTGATGGATCTGTTTTTTGCTGCGGTGCCGATTGCCGGCAAGCGACGGGTGCATTTCCACGCCTTCATGGACGAGGTGCATGCCGGCATGGCGGCGTTCCGCAAGAGTGCGCGCGGCAAGGACGCCGACCCGGTCGAGGCCGTGGTCAAGCCAATCTTGGCGTCGGGGTTGCGGGTGCTGTGCCTGGATGAATTCCACGTGCACGACATTACCAATGCCATGCTGCTGTACCGGCTGTTCGAGAAGCTGTTCGCGCATGGCGTAACGCTGGTCGCCACCTCCAATGTGATGCCCGATGACCTCTACAAGGACGGGCTCAATCGCGGGCTGTTCCTGCCCTTCATTGATCTGCTCAAGGCCAATGTCACGGTGGCGGGGCTGCCGGCGGAGCGGGACTATCGACGGCTCAAATTTGCCGGGCAGCGCGTCTACGCGTTTGGTACGGGGGCCGACGTGCGCGCCGAGATGGACCGGCTTTGGCTGCGGATCACCGGCGGGGCGCCAGGCAAGCCGGGCGTGGTGGAGAGCATCGGACGGAAAATCGCGGTGCCGCTGGTGGCGATGGGCGCCGCGCGGTTCGGGTTTGCCGACCTCTGCGAGAAGCCGCTGGGGTCGCGGGACTTCGTGCGCATCGCACATGTGTTCGATTCCATCATTATCGATGGCGTGCCACAGATGGATCGGACGATGTCGAGCGCGTCCAAGCGTTTCATCCTGCTGATCGACAGTCTTTACGACCGTGGGGTCAAGCTGGGTGCCAGTTTCGCGGTGCCGCTCGAGCAGTTGGGGCAGGACGACAAGACGGCGTTCGAGTTCGAGCGGACATTGTCGCGGCTGATCGAGATGCAGTCTGAGGATTATCTGGCGCAGGGACTAAGGGAGCCGTCACACAGCGAGGGCTAAATGGCCAAGGCGGTCAAGACCACGACGATTGACTTGTGGGCGCAGATCAATGGCGGGCAGCAGTTGAATGCCGAGGAGCAGGCCGTCGTCGATTCCGGACTAGTCCAGGCTGGCAAGCTCTATAGTCCGCCCGAAGTGCTGGTGCTTGGGCAAACACATCGCGACGAAGTATTCAGGTTCTGCGGTATCAAGCCCAAAAAGGTCATCTGGCACCAGCGCAGCCGGGACCAGTTTCCCGGCGCCGAGAACTGGCCCTATGCGCAGGTTGACGATCTCTATCTGTTTTTCGATCCCGCTGGGTGCTGGCACGGCCTGAACTGGGACCCGGGGACCGAGCCGTCTTCGCTGGTGAGATGGGTCGCCCTGCGAGAGCACGAGCCCCGGGAAGATGATGATGTAGTGGCCGGACGGCTGCGGCTTTTGCTCAATGGCTCGGGCGCGCGCTTCTATGTGGCGCTGCCCAATTTCATCGGCGCACTCTCTCGCCAGGGGCTGAGCTTCGAGCTCAAAGGCATGGGGTACGACAAGTGGCTCTCGCTCGATGCCAGTGCAAAGACGGGCACGATCGCGGCTTCATTCAACCTTCAGACCTTCAAGGCGAAATATGAAAGCCGGTTCGAGATCGACTACTTTCTGACGTCGATGGCGATCCTCTCCCACGCATTCTGGGCAGCGGCCGCCGGCTCGGGAACAACAGAATGAGCGCGGATGGTTTGGCTTTCGATCTCTGGCTGCAGGCCACCACGCCAATGTCCAATGGTCCCGATAGTCTTGTGCTGGGTCAGTCCAGTCTTGAGGAGACGCTGGCATTTTTCGGGATTGCGGCAGGCCCCGTCGATATCAATCCGATTGCCGGGGGGTACGAGTTCGCCTCGGTTGGCGGCATGGAACTGACACTCGCCGAGGGGCGTATCGTGCTGTCGATCTGCCTCACCGGTGGGGCTTTTGCCGAGGCCATGCTGGCCGCGGTAATGCATGACGCCAGCGATGCTGCGCCCGACTTCACGATAGGGTCAACGAAAGTCCAGTTCGAGGGACATAACTTGGAATGGCTGGCAACGCTGCCCAATTTCATCACGACCCTCACCGCCGCAGCGATCCGGAGCGGGGTGATGCCGGTCTGGAACCTGAGCGGTACCAATTATGACAAATGGCTCCTGGTTAGCGCGGCCCTGCCGTTTGGCGAAATCAGCGGGGAGTTCCGACTGGGCTTTCATAAGCACCTTTTTGAGCCAGGGGCAGAGGTGGACTATTTTCTGACCAGGCTGACGTTATCGATCAGGTCAGATCGGGCCCCAGCACCAGTTGCCGTATCAGCATGACCCCTTCGCGCATCGGCAAGAGCGAAAACCCGGTTTAGACGAAGGGTTCACTTGCCCCTGTTGGCCGACAGGGTTAAGACGTGCGCCAATTCAACGCAGTCTGGGATGAGGACTAATGGCGCGCAAGAAGATCGCTCTTATCG
>JAHJOS010000120.1 GCA_018820005.1 Alphaproteobacteria bacterium
ATTGAAAAAACCTGGGCGCCGGCGATTGGATGGCCATCGATGGAGACGACGCGCCAGCTCAGCACATGGGACCCGGTGGCGAGGTCGGCGGGCATGGCGATGGCAATAGTGTCGCTGCCAGAGACCTGATCGAGCAGATCGGCGGCGCGGCCATCGGGGCCGATCAGACTGATGGCAAGGGGGCTGACTGGCTCGTTGAAGTGGAGCGTGAGCATGGGCGGCGACGCAGCCAGAACGGCGCTGTCGGCAGGCTCGGCAGAGAGCAGTTGGGCATGGGCCCACGCAGCAGCGGGGACTGCCAGAAGACAGGTAATTGCCATGGCCAGGGCCATGCAGCGGCGGATGATAGCGTTTCGCATCAGCTTCTCCCGACAGGCTTCAGGAGGGGCCGCGACAGCGTCGCGACCCCCTGGTTGCTCGCCGGGGCGCTAGTGGTGGGCACCCTCGATCAGCGTCAGGCTGGGTGCGGGCATGTCGGCATTTTCAGCGCCGGTGACGTCAATCCAGGCTTCTTCGCCGGTGGCGCATTCCTGAATGGTGGGAAAGTAGAACTTGCCCAGTTCAAGCGAGCCGGCAAAGGTGCCGCGGAAGACGAATTCGTCGTAGAATTCGTTGGGCAGGTCACCGCCCGACCAGACGATTTCCTTGACGCCTTCGGTGACCATTGTGCCGTGATTGTCGTAGCTGCCGGTATAGGGGCCGGTGACGGTTTCAAGCTTCCAGCCGGCCTTGGGCATTGGCTTGACGTTGAAGAAGCCTTCCGGGATCTGCACCCGGACCGTGTTGGTGGCTTCGGTGCCGCAGCCGTGCGGAACACGGACGATGGCCTTGTAGGTGCTGCCCAGTGCGGCCTCCTGCACCTCAAGGGTGACGTGAGCGAAGGCAGGCGCGGACAGGGCGAGAAGCGTTGCAACGGCAGCAGCCGTGCGCGTAAAAGTACGGATCATGATAATTTCCAGTGATTTAAGGGTCTGAATGGGCGCGATGGCCCGGCTCTCAGACCAACACTGGCGGGGCGCGCGGTTGGGCGGAATGGGCTGCGACGGGGCCTGGCTCAGGTGCCGCCAGCGCTGCATAGGTGACCGGATCGCTGGCGCGGATGATGGCAAGATCGACCACGACAGGCGCTGCAGGAACGATCTGGTTGTTGGCGATGCCGGCGACGGCGCATTGCACCGTGCCCGGCAGGCGGTTGCCCGAATCGTCAGCGGCAAGGGCCTGGCAGACGGGCCATGTGGCCTGGGACTGAAAGCCGAGCTGGGCCAGGTCGCGCTGCAGACCCGCAGCCTGGTGCAGCGGCGCCAGAAGCGTCAGGACATAGATGGCCAACACCGCAAACGCAGTGCCCAACTCCCTGACGATGCCCCGCGACCGAAACGGCATGAATGATCTCCGCCCGGCGAGGTAGCGCGGCGCGGGATATGGCTCAAGCCCCAAATGACGAATGCCATCAGAAGGGCGACAAAATGCTGCGGCAAAACGGAAGCGGCGCCATGGCCCCTGCCCCGACGCCGACAGCAAGCGGGGGGCGCAGGGATTCGATGCTGAACAAAACCGTGCAGGAGGGGCATAAAAGGCTGGATCAAGCGGCTATGTGCCGCAGCGGCGGAAGAACCGGACAAATCGCTCGTTAAATCAATCACTTAAGATGCGCGACCTATCGAGGTGCGTCACCGTGCGTTCTGGCCTTTCCTGCCGGGCAAAACCATGTTGCACTCAATCAAGCCGGCCGCGGCCGGAACAGCAGATAGGATCAGCCATGACATTTGGCCTGACAGCAGAAATTCTGGCGCGCATACAGTTCGCGTTTACTGTGTCGTTCCACTTTATCTTTCCGGCGTTTTCGATTGGCACGGCCAGTTTTCTGGCTGTGCTCAACGCCCTGTGGTTGTGGAAGCGCGATCCGGCTTATCTGAAACTGTTTGAATACTGGAAGACCATCTTTGCGGTGACGTTCGGCATGGGCGTCGTGTCCGGCATCGTCATGAGCTACCAATTCGGCACCAATTGGTCGGTATTCTCGGACAAGGCCGGCGCGGTCATCGGGCCCCTGATGGGCTATGAAGTGCTGACGGCCTTCTTCCTCGAAGCCGGGTTCCTCGGCATCGCGCTGTTCGGGCGCAAGCGTGTCGGCGACGGGCTGCATATGGTGGCGGTGGCCATGGTGGCGATCGGCACCATCATATCGGCGACATGGATCACCTCGGCCAATAGCTGGATGCAGACGCCGGCCGGCTATGGCATCGACGCCAATGGCATCTTCTTTCCGGAGGACTGGTGGGCGATC
>JAHJOS010000015.1 GCA_018820005.1 Alphaproteobacteria bacterium
CCTTTACCAGCCCAAGGGCGAGGTTGCCAAGCTGGCGTCCAATATCGCAACCGTCGTGCTTGGCACGCTGCTGATTACCCTGTGCGCCAAGATCAACGTCCCCGTTTGGCCTGTGCCTGTGACCCTGCAGGGTTTCGCCATTGCAGCACTCGCGGCTGCCTTTGGCATGCGTATCGGCGTCGCCACTGTCGGGCTTTACCTACTTGAAGGCGCGATGGGGCTGCCCGTTTTCGCCACCGGCGGCGGACTTGTCTATCTGGTTGGTCCCACCGGCGGCTTCCTGCTTGGCTTCCTCGCCCTTGCTGCGATCGTCGGCTTTGCTGCCGATCGTGGTGCCTCTGGCAAGCCGCTGGCCCTGTTTGGCGCCATGCTGCTGGGCGATGCCGTGATGTTCGTGCTCGGCTTTGCCTGGCTCGCCGTCATGGCCGGTCAGGCCGGCTGGATCGACCAGACCAACGTGCTGGGCTCGGCCTTTGCCAAGGCCGTTCAGCCCTTTATCGTCTGGGATATCCTCAAGATGGCTTTGGCCACTCTGACTGTTACTGGTGCCTGGAACCTCTTCGCCAAGCGCTGAGAGTCAGGCTGACTGCGTTGCGAGAGCCGGCCGACAGGCCGGCTTTCTTTTTTGTGAGGCGATATGGCGGTCAATCCCTGGATCCTGCTTGATACGGCCAAGGTGCCAGGTGGTGAGAGCGACCTGCGCCTGATGCGGCGCGGCACGGAATACGCCATCATGGCGGGCGCTACGTCGCTCATGAACAGCCGCATGAGCGGTTCGGAGGAAGCGCTCGCTACGTTGAGTTGGGAGCGCATCGCCAGCCAGCCCAAGCCGCATATGCTGATTGGCGGCCTGGGCATGGGCTTCACCCTGCGCGCGGCCCAAGCCATACTGCCGGCTGACGCGCGCATCACGGTGGCAGAACTGGTCCCCGCGGTGGTCGCGTGGGCGCGCGGCCCCATGGCTGACGTATTCGGCACCAGCCTGGCAGACCCCCGGGTGGCCATCCGTGAAGCCGATGTGGGCAAATTGCTCGACGAGGAGAATCGCTACGATGCCATTTTACTCGATGTCGACAACGGCCCCGAAGGCCTGACCCGGGACTCCAACGATAGCCTCTACACGCTCAAGGGGCTGCGCCGCGCCATGCGTGCATTGCGGGCAGGGGGTGTGCTGGCCGTCTGGTCGTCCCACACCAGCGCTCCGTTTACCAAGCGCCTGACCAGCGCCGGTTTTTTGGTAGAAGAGGCCAGGGTCCGATCACGCGGCAGCAAGGGCGGCGAGCGGCACCACATCTGGCTGGCAAGCAAGGCGCGGTAACCCAAAGCAGGCCGGAACAAAGAAAAACCCCGGCCTCTCGCGAGACCGGGGTTGATTGGTCGGAGTAGAGTGATTCGAACACTCGACCCCCTGCTCCCGAAGCAGGTGCGCTACCAGGCTGCGCTATACTCCGTCAAATTCGCGATAGGGAAAGAAGTGGCTTTACCCTCATTTGACAGGTTCAAGCCATCGCGATGCGCCGGGTTATAGCCGCGCTTGCCTTGCCGTTCAAGCGCTTCGCTTATGCTTTTTCAAGTGCCAGCGTCTGAGTTGCGAAGCAAAGTTAAACCGTGTAGGAACCGCGCCAGTTGGGGCGTCGCCAAGCGGTAAGGCACCGGTTTTTGGTACCGGCATTCCCAGGTTCGAATCCTGGCGCCCCAGCCATTTTCATACCTTTCAGTTTGGCGCAAATCGGTCCGCGCTTTGCTGAGATAATCCCGGAGGCATGACTTGCCGGTCCGCGCCGCTGCGATCAGTCGAAGAACCCCGCATCCTCTTCCAGCAGGTAGCGCTTGGCTTCCTTGGCATTGATGGTCAGGCCCAGCCCGGGCCCTGGCAGCAGATCAATCATCGAGTTGGTGACGATTGGCCCGGATGGCAGGCCTTCAATGATATCGTTCCATAACGGGTCTGACGCGGTGGGATATTCGAAGGCGATGTAATTGGCCGGCAGCGTGGCACAAACGTTGATCAGGGCGCCCAAGCCGAGCAGCCCGTTTGCTGTGCCGTGTGGCGCCATCAGGATCGAGTGCATATAGGCGTGCTCGGCGACCCATTTGAGTTCTGCGATGCCCCCGATATCGGCGGGATCCGGACCGATGACACGAACAGCCTGGGTCTCGATCAACTCCTTGAAGTTATGGCGGGAGTAGATCTGCTCGCCGGTATGGATCGGCGTGGACGTTGATAGCGTCAGCTCCCGATAGGCCTGCGGATTGACCCAGGGCACGTAGTCACCGGTCAGCATGTCCTCGAGCCAGGCAATGTTGTATTTTTCCACGGCCCGCGCGAACCGTATGGCATCGGGCAGCATCCATCCCGGGCCACAGTCGAGCGCCAGGCTCACCTTGTCGCCGAGTACTTCCTTCATGGCGATGACGCAATCGAGCATGTGATTGAAGCCATGCTCACTGATCACGCCCTGATCCATGGCGCCATGATATCCCGAGCGGGTCTGGCGTACGCCAAAGTGGAAGTCCTCGACCGTGTCCTTCATGTTGGAATGGAAGCTGATGCCTTGTTTCACCATGAAGAATTTTTCGGGCAGTTCGGCCATCCATTTGACATCTGCGGCGTAGTCTTCCGGTCGATCACCGGTCCGCTTCTGCCGTCGGTTGCCATTGTAGCACCGCACCTGATCGCGCACCTTGCCACCGAGCAGCTTGTAGGCCGGCACATTGGCGGCCTTGCCCGCAATGTCCCACAGCGCGTGTTCAATGACGCTGACGGCTGCACCATAGGGCTTGAAGGAGCCGCGCTGCCGAATCTTGAGCATGACACGCTCGACGTCGGTTGGGTCTTCCCCAATCAGGGCATCGCGAAAATGCAGCACCCAGGGTTTGATATAGCCCTTGGTGAATTCCACCTCGCCCAGGCCGCAAATGCCTTCGTCCGTGGTAATCCGAACGACGGGATGCCTGCCGATCAGTGCGCATCGCAGGTCGGTTATCTTCATGGTGATCTCTTATCTTGCCGATGAAAAGGCAGTGGGCGTCAGCAGCTGATTGGAGATATTGGCGAGGATCGGGCCGTCGCGTTCCGACGCCTCACGGACAGCGTTCCATTCCGGATCGGTAGTAAACGCCTTCCACTTCGCCTCCCGCTCGGAAAGGGATTCCCAAGCAATAAAATAGGTCAGCCGTTGGCTGCTTTCACCCACAAGTGTGGTGAAAAATCCTGCTTGGCGGATACCGTGCTTGTCCCAGAGCGCCAGCGTGTGGTCGGCAAAGCGCTTGAGCAGCGCTGGCAGCCGGCCGGGCAGGCATTCATACACGCGAAGTTCGTAGATCATGGAAGGGGCCTTTCTAGGCTGCTCTGTGACGTAAAATCATGGTCAGCTCCAGGTGCGATCCCAGGAGTATTCATCGTCCCAGCAGTCAGTCGGCCGCCAGGCCCCGCTCACGCCGGGTTGCAGGTGCTGGCAGATGACGTCGTCGACAATGTCGTCGATGCCCAGCCCGGGCTTGTCGGAAACCGCGATGAAGCCGTTATTCACCAGCGGCTTTGGCAGCCCGGTGACAATGTCGTCCCACCAGGGAACGTCGGCCGAGTGGTATTCCAGCGCCATGAAATTCTCGGTGGCGACAGCGACGTGGGCAGCGGCCATCGCCGCTATGGGGCTTTCAGCCATGTGGATCGCCATGGCGACACCGTATTCCTGCGCCATATCGCCGATCTTTTTGGTTTCAAGAATGCCGCCCGATGTCAGCAGGTCGGGGTGGATCACCGAGATGCCTGCCTTGAGTAGCGGCTCAAAAGCCTCTTTGAGGTAGATGTCCTCTCCGGTGCAGATCGGAACTGATGTGGCCTGTTGCAGCTGCCGATACTGCTCGGTGTATTGCCAGGGCACGACATCTTCGAGCCAGGCCGGTACATATTTCTCGATCCGCCTGGCAAGCCGAATGCCGTTCTGCAGCGAGATGTGGCCGACGTGGTCGATAGCCAATGGAATGTCCATCCCGATGACCTCCCGCACTTCGGCAATATATTGCTCGAGCAGATCGAGCCCCTTTTCGCTGAAGTGTAGACCGCTGAACGGATGGCGGACGTTGTGCACGTCGTAGACGGCATTGCGGGCTCGCCTGTCCTGCAGTGATTTGGCCGCGCTCGGGCCGGGGTGGCTCTTGTAGCCTTCCAGCGTGCCGGCCGGCGCAACCACGGCGCCGGGTATGTCGGCGATCTGCATCAGCCCCAGGTCCATTTTCAGGAAGGTGAAGCCGCGATCCATCCGCTCCTTGAGCCGCTTGCCGGTTTCCGTGCCGCTCGGCTTTTCAGCGTCGGTGTCGCAATAGATACGGACCTTGTCGCGGAATCTGCCGCCCAGCATCTGGTAGATCGGCACGCCATAGGCCTTGCCGGCCAGATCCCAGAGCGCAATTTCTACCGCAGAAACACCGCCGCCCTGTCGGCCATGCCCACCAAACTGCTTGATGCGGCGGAACAGGCGATCGATGTCGCAGGGATTTTCACCCAATAGCCTGCTCTTGAGAATCAAGGCATAGGTTGCGCTGGCGCCGTCGCGTATCTCGCCAAGCCCGACAATGCCCTGGTTGGTGTAGATCTTGAGCAGCACAGAGGCGAAAGGCGCGCCGACGATCTCGGCTACCCGCATGTCGGTGATGCGCAACTCCGATGGCCTGGAATTGGTATTCACCTGATCCAGCGCTTGCTCAGCGCCACCTGTCCTTGGCATCGGCAGTATCCTTCGTATCGGTTTGGCCGTTGATCAGTTTGATGGACGGACCTTCTGGCCCAGCGGCGACGCTCGTGCCCAATCGGCGACCGCTCCGAGGACATTGCGACAGGGGCGGACTTACTCGATGGCGTTGGCCTCGAGATATGCGCGGTTCATTTCGATGCCCAGCCCGGGCGCACGGTTGAGTTTGAGCGTGCCATTGGAGTTGTCGAGCGGCACATCGATCAAATGATCATACTTGGACAGGTTCCATTCCGAGGTTTCGAGCTTGTAGAAGTTCGGAACCGTCATCATAACTTGCGCACCGGCGACAACATTGATCGGTCCAGCAGCATCGTGGGGGGACACGGGGATATAGTAGGCCTCGCAAAGGGCCGAGATTTTCTTCAACTCCGTTATCCCGCCAGTCCAGGTCACATCGGGCATGATGTAGTCAGCGAGCTTGTTCTCCAGCACAGGGACAAAATCCCATTTGGTATGCCCGCGCTCGCCCCACGAGATTGGTACATTCACCTTGTCCCGGACCTGCTTGAGGGCGTTGATACTCTCCGGCGGGCAGGGCTCTTCGAACCAGTCTATCTGTCCGGCCTCTTCCAGCGACCGGCAGAGCCGGATGGCCGTCGGCACATCGAAACGTCCATGCGCGTCGATCAGTACTTCAATATCAGGACCCGCCGTCTCGCGAATGAGTGCCGTCAGTTCAGCCGCTTCGCGCTCATCCTTGCGGTTCATCGAACCATCCAGATAGCCGTCGCGTTGCTCGCGCGCTTCGCCGTCCACTGTCGGCCCCTGCTGGGGGAAGGGGTCGAACTTGAAGGCTGTGTGCCCCGACTTCAAGATATCCCGAATCTCGGCGATCACACCTTCTTTGCTGGTGAACTTTCGTTGGTCAGGGTGAGTGTAAAGCGCGATCTCATCCCGGACCGGCCCGCCGAGCAGCTCGTAAATTGGCTTGCCAAGCGCTTTGCCGCGGATATCCCAAAGCGCGATGTCGATGGCGCTCAGGCATTCCACCGCAGCCCCGCGGCTGCCCATATAGGTGAAGCTGCGGAACAGCTTGTGCCACAGCATTTCGATGTGCGCGGGGTCCTGTCCGACCACGAGCGTATTGATCTGGCGCAGCATGGCGGTCAAGGCGCGGTTTGCGACCCTGGTTGTGGTCGTGATTTCTCCCCAGCCGGTGATGCCCACATCGGTGTTGACCTCGACAAACAGGAATTCGCCCCAATAAGACGCG
This sequence comes from Alphaproteobacteria bacterium, assembly GCA_018820005.1. Classification (GTDB taxonomy): domain Bacteria; phylum Pseudomonadota; class Alphaproteobacteria; order Rhizobiales; family Devosiaceae; genus Devosia. The sequence continues at coordinate 5,971 of JAHJOS010000015.1, forward strand.
GTGGATTTGATTAGCCACGGTCGGACGCCGGTGATTTTCATTGCTGTGTCTTCCGCTGAGAACGTGAAGGTCATGGAGTTGGTGTCTGGCTCATTTCCGCCGCTAGCCCGCACGCGCCGCGCTGGAGGCGCGCATCTGTTCAACAATGTGACGGCCGGAGCCTTCGACATGGGCGGCCACCAAGGCCGCGGCTTTGTCAGCATCGCCTGCCTTGATGTGGGCGATGAGCTCGCGATGCTCGCGCAGGACGTTGGCCCGGCGGGAAAGCGTGAAATTGAACCGCCGGCTGACCGCACGCAGGACCTCGCGATGCTTCCACCAAAGCTCGGCCGCATGCCGGTTGTAGTGGCGCTGGTACATCAGGGTGTGGAACCTGGTGTCGAGGTCACTGTGCTTGATTGGATCAGCAAAGTTGTTGGCTTCGATCTGGCCCTGGATCCACTCCAGTTCCGCGATGTCGGCCTCTGTCGCCATGCCTACGAACCAGCGTGTCAGAACCGGCTCCACCAGAACGCCGATCTCGTAGATATCGCGGATAAAATCCTGATCAATTGGCCGCACGCGCGCACCGCGATTGCGGGTGAAGGTCACGAACCCTTCCCCGCGCAGCAATTGCAGCACCTCCCGAACCGGCGTCGCTGATGTGCCATGGCGCTTGGCGAGATCGGTGACCACCAGGCGTTCGTTAGCCTTGAGATTTCCCGAGATGATGTCTTCGCGGATGACCTTGTAGAGCAGCGCAGCACTCTCGGTGGAGGCGCCAATGGGATCAATGCCCGCCGGCGGTGCTGCCTTGTATTCGCTCATTTCGGCCAAACTGGCCTCCTTGAAATCAGTAGATGCCGTCCTGTGAAGTCATATCGCATTCGAATGACGACAAACAATATACAATTTGGTCAGGTTGACATGCAATTAACGTTCTGCAACCGTTAAGGCCGAGCGAAAAAAATGCAAAAGCAATAGCTCGGTATTGAGGGTGGATTCCGCTGCGGATCAGCTGGCGGGCACGGAAGAATTTGGAGGAGTTCTATGACGAGCCTTTATCTCGGCCGCGCCATTGGCCGCGGCATAGTTGTTGCTGCCATGACGGCGTCGCTGTTGACGTCTTCAGTACTTGCGGCGCCCCCGGTCGACCTGAGCAAATGGTCGCCGGAATATGTGCGCTCGATTGCCGGCACAGAGGAGTTTGATACCGCCGCCGATTGCGCCAAGGTTACCCCGCTCGACTATACCGGGCGTCTGACGTTCTGGTATCAGGGCGTCTTTGAAGGTGACCCCGACCTGCTGCGGCAGTATTACAAGGACTTCTTCGAGGCGTTCCGCGCGACCTACCCGAACATTGTCCTTGAGGAACAGGCGCTTACCTACAACGACCTGCTCGACAAGTTCCGCACCGCGCTCCTGGGCAATGCGGGGCCGATGGTGGTGCGCCTGCAGATTCTCGGCGGCGTCGAGTTTGCGTCCAAGGGCTACCTTCAGGAGCTCAAGCCGGAAGATGTCGGCTACTCGACAGAGGATTTCTGGCCTGGCGCCATGAAGTCCGTTACCTGGGACGGCAAGACCTATGGTGTGCCGACCAACAACGAGACGATGGCCTTCATCTGGAACGCCGACGTGTTCAAGCGCGCTGGCCTCGATCCCGAGAAGGCGCCGGCCACCTGGGATGATGTCGTCAAATATTCCAAGCAGATCCACGACACGCTCGGGATCTCCGGCTACGGCCTTGTCGCCCGCAAGAACGCGGGCAATACGCCCTATCGCTTCATGCCGCAACTTTGGGGCTACGGTGGCGGTGTGTTCGATGAAGCCACCGCGAGCCCGACGTATTCGCAGGTTGAGCTCAACAGTCCACAAAGCAAGGCCGCACTGCAGGCCTCATACGACATGTATGTGCGCGACAAATCGGTCCCGGTCTCTGCATTGACCAACCAGCAGGCTGACAATCAGCCACTGTTCCTGGCGGGCCAGCTGGGCATGATGATCTCCCATCCGTCCGACTACAATGTGATGCTGGATCTGCAGAAGAAGGCGACGGGCGGCGACCAGGAGAAGGCCCAGACCGTCATCGACAACATGCGCTACGGCCTGGTGCCGACTGGCCCCGATGGCAAACGTGCTGTGGTGTTTGGCGGCTCCAACATCCATATCCTGCAGCCCGAGTATGTCGACGGTGGCAAGGTCGACGAGCCGGCTGCGAAGGCCATGGTGTGCTTCTGGACGAGCCCGGAATGGTCACTCAAGATGGCCTATGCCGGCTCAAACCCCGGCAACCTCAACGGCTTCAAGACCAAGTGGATGAAGGAGCGCCTTGATAGCATCAGGTTCCTTGATGTCACGACCTCGATGCTGCCCTACGGCGTGCCGTTCCCCGCATTGCCCGAGACGCCCGAGATCATGAACATCATTGTCCCCGACATGCTGCAGAATGCTCTCACCGGTACGATGACTGTCGACGAAGCGGCAGACGATGCCGCCAAGAAGGTCGAGGAAATCATGGGTGGTGGTGGCCTCTAGCCGCGCCTCGCCAAGCATGACCGGCGGTACCCACCGCCGGTCTCTTTCCAGGACCATGAAGGGCGCCCCAATGACCCCGGTGACAGGCCAGTACGACGCTCCTCGCCAAAAGCAGCGGGAGCGTTCCGGCATCCTCGAGCAGATGTGGCTCAATCGCTTCGACTATCTCTACGTGTTGCCGGCGATCCTGGTGATGCTCATCGTCATCGCCTATCCGATCTACTACACGATCGACCTGTCTTTCTTCAAAACACCGCCCAGCCTGCAGTTGCGCGACAAGATCTTTGTCGGCACCGACAACTACGCCGCGATCTTGAGCAGCGATGTCTTCTGGCGGGTTACAATGAACACCGTCGTCTGGACCATCGCGTCCACCCTGTTCGCCTTCGTCCTTGGACTGGGAGCGGCCCTTGCCTTGCACCGCGAATTCGTCGGGCGGGGCGTGCTGCGCGCGATCCTCATCATTCCATGGGTCATCAGTGCGGTCGCGGCCTCCTACATCTGGAAGTGGATCTACCACTCCGATTTTGGCGTCATCGGCGCCGTTCTGGTTGGACTGGGACTGACCGATCGGCCGCCCAATTTCATCGATAGCGTCAATACCGTGTTGCCATCGCTGATCGTAGTCAACGTCTGGCGTGAGTTCCCTTTCGCCATGATCATGTTGATGGCCGGGCTGCAAACCGTTCCCGAACAGCTGCTGCGGGCAGCCACTGTAGACGGCGCCGGCGCCTGGCAGCGGTTCTGGCACGTGACGTTCCCACACCTGCGCAGCGTCTCCACTGTCACCATCCTGCTGTTGGCCGTTGCGAACTTCAACTCCTTCATCATTCCCTGGATCATGACCGGTGGTGGGCCGGCCAGCGCCTCCCACATCTGGATCACGCACATTTATGAGCTTGCGTTTGGGCGTCAGCGCTGGGGCGTAGCGGCAGCCTATTCGGTACTGCTGTTCCTGATCCTGATGGCGTTTGGCTATTTTTATGTCCGCGCTCTCAGCGGCAGCGAGAGAAAGGACCACGGCGAATGACTGCAGTGACCAATATCGCCGTGCCCAAGGCGCCAAAATCGCGCAAGCCGATCGATGGATGGCGCTGGGTCGGACGCATCTTTCTGGTGCTGATGCTGCTTTACACCGCCGTGCCCATGATCTGGATGCTGCTGACCTCGATCAAGTCCGGCTTTGCCGCCATGCAGTTTCCACCGCAGTGGTGGCCCGACGAGCCGACGCTGGCGAGCTATCAGAAACTGCTCGATCCCAACAACAGCGTGGGGCAGGACTTCCTGCGCTTCTTCTGGAACAGCCTTTTTGTATCGACGGCGACCACTGTGCTGTCTGTCGCCGTCGCCGTGCCGGCCGCCTACGCCTTCTCGCGGTTCAGTTTTCCGGGCCGGCGTTTCCTGTTTTTCTCGGTACTGCTGCGCAATATGTTTCCGGCCGTGATTTTCCTGGTGCCGCTTTTCATCCTGATGCGCCTGCTGGGTCTGGTGAACACGCATGGCTCACTGATCCTGACCTATCTGACCTTCGGTCTGCCCCTTGCCATCTGGCTGCTCCGTGGCTTTTACGACAACATCCCGATCCAGCTCGAACAGGCTGCCCGTATCGACGGCGCAACCCGGTTCCAGGCATTTGTCCTGATCGTCATGCCGCTCTCTGTGCCCGGAATTATCGCCACCGCGATCTATTCCTTCATCGGCGCCTGGAACGAATACATCTTTGCTTACACCTTCCTGAACAAGAACGAGCAGCTCACACTGCCCGTCGGGATCCAGCGCTTCTTCTCTGAAAATACGACGGATTTTCCGGGCCTGATGGCGGCCAGCTTCATGATGAGCGTGCCGGTTGTCGTCCTCTTCCTCCTGCTCCAGCGTTATTTCGTCCGCGCCCTGACCGAAGGCGCAGTCAAACACTAAAGGTTAGAATTCATGGCCCATGTGGTGCTCAAAGAGCTCGTAAAGACCTACGGCGCCTTCAAGGCCGTCAACGATGTGTCTTTGACGGTCAATGATGGGGAGTTTGTCGCGCTTGTCGGTCCGTCCGGCTGCGGCAAGACAACCACGCTCAACCTGATTGCCGGACTGCTGCCCATCACATCGGGCGAGATCTCGATCGGCGACCGCGTGGTCAATGATCTCGATCCCAAGGACCGTGACATTGCCATGGTCTTCCAGAACTACGCGCTCTACCCGCAAAAGTCAGTCTACGCCAATCTGGCGTTTCCGCTGCAGATGCGAAAGTTGCCGCGCGATGAGATTGACCGCAAGGTCAAGGAAGCCGCCAAGGTATTGGATATGACGCACCTGCTGGAGCGCAAGCCGCGCGAGCTCTCCGGGGGGCAGCAACAGCGTGTTGCCCTGGGCCGCGCCTTGGTGCGCGACCCTGCCGTCTTCCTGATGGATGAGCCCCTTTCCAACCTCGACGCCAAGTTGCGCGTCCAGATGCGGTCGGAGATCAAGCGCTTTCACCAAGATCTCAAGGCCACCATTGTCTATGTGACCCATGACCAGCTCGAGGCTGTTACCATGGCCGACAAGATGGCTGTGATGAACGGCGGATTTCTCCAGCAATATGACTCGCCGGCGCAGGTTTTCGCGCATCCGGTGAACATGTTCGTTGCCAGCTTCATCGGCAGTCCGGCAATGAGCCTGATCCCGCTTGAAACCAGCACAAGTGATGGCAATGCTGTTCTCTCCGGCGCCGAGGGATGGCGCATGGATTTGTCGTCGCTCAATGCACGCAAGGTCCAGCGTGCGACGACCTCCAAAGTTGTGCTCGGCGCGCGCCACTCGGCCATCAGGCTTCACAAGAGTGCCGTTGCCGGCGCCATACCGGCTCGGGCCTACACTGTCGAGCCAACCGGCGACGTCACCTTCGTGCAGGCCATGTTGTCCGGTGCCATCGTTAACATCAGCGTGCCGCCCGATATCGCTGTGTTCCCGGACGAGCAGATTTGGCTCGAGTTCGATCAGGACCGCATGCATCTGTTCGACGGCGCGACCGAGATGGCGCTGAACGCTGATTGAAGCCGGGCAGTTCGCTGCCAACGAGGAAGACTATGACGACCAGACTGAGAATCACTGCCATCAAGCCCTATCCCGTATGGGTCGGTATTCGAAACCAGATGCTTGTCAAGGTCGAGACCGACCAGGGTATCTTCGGCTGGGGCGAGAGTGGCCTCAGCGGCCGCGAGAAGGCCGTTGCAGGCGCTATCGAGCACTACCGGGAATTCCTGATCGGACGCGACCCCATGCAGATCGGCCGCATCTGGCAGGAGCTCTACCGCAGCCAGTATTTTGAAGGCGGCCGTGTCCTGCAGGCCGCCATATCTGCCATCGACATTGCCTTGCATGACATCAAGGGAAAGGCCCTTGGCGTTCCGGTCTATGAACTGCTCGGCGGCAAACAGCGCGACCGCGTACCCACCTTCGCCTCCACCGGCGATGAGGCCGAGGGCGACAGGGCGATCGAACGAGCCCAGGAACTACGTGCGCAGGGGTGGCAGGCCATTCGCTTTTTCCCTTTCGGGCAAAGCAGCAAGGATATTTTCGAGCCGCGCGAGTCAATTGGCCCGACCGCCAGAATGCTCAACAAGGCCCGGGAGGTACTGGGCGACGATGTGGTGCTCGGCATCGACTACCACCATCGGCTCTCGGTGGCTGAGGCAGCGAGTTTTTGCCACAGGCTTGATCGTGGTGTGCTCGACTTCCTTGAGGAACCGATCCGCGACGAAACGCCGGAGGCCTACGAGTCACTGCGCACGATGACCAATATTCCCTTTGCCATTGGTGAAGAATTCGCCAGCAAATGGCAGTTCCTGCCGTTCATTGAACGCGGCATCCACCAGTTCAACCGGCTCGATGTCTGCAACGTCGGCGGGCTCACAGAGGCAACGAAGATCGCCGGCTGGAGTGAGGCGCATTATGTCGACCTCATGCCCCATAACCCGCTCGGGCCGGTCTGTACGGCTGCCACGGTTCATATGGCTGCAGCGGTACCCAATTTTGCGTGGCTCGAAACACGGGCTCCCGAGACCAGACTGGGTTTTGACAGTTCCGAATACTTCCCGGTCCAGCCAAAGCTCGACGGCGCCGATTACCCCGTGGTGGATCTGCCGGGGTTGGGCGTCGACGTCAACGAAGCCGCCATACAGGCCGAAAATCTGCGCTTTTGGGAGGCGCCGCACCTGAGACGGCGCGACGGTTCCGTCACCAATTGGTAATGCCTTCTCACTGAGGTCAACTATGACGCAGAGTGCCGACATCACAAGACCGCCCAAGGCACTTATCGAGGCTTTGCGGGGCATAGGCGCGGCCACTGTTGCCGGCACGCTGGGCCATATGGGCTTTCGCAATCCGCATATGGTGGGTCCGGTCGCCCAGACACGCGGCAAGTCTATTGTCGGCCCGGCACTGACGCTTCAGTTTCTGCCGCAGCGGCCCGATCTGTTCAGCGAGGGCGAATATGCTGACCCCGAGACGCAACTGCACCGTCATGTCCTGTACCACGTGCAGGAAGGTGACGTGGTCGTGGTGGACGCACGCGGCGACATGAGCTCTGGCGTGTTTGGCGATATGATGTCGACCTATTTCAAGGGGCGGGGCGGGGCCGGCATTGTCATCGACGGCTGCATGCGCGACCGACCCAATGTCGAAAAGCTTGATATTTCGCTGTGGCTCCGCGGCTGGACGCCCAACTACCACGTCCAGACCGGGATTTTCCCCAATGCTGTCAACGTACCGATCGCCTGTGGCGGTGTGACGGTGATCCCTGGCGACATTATTGTGGCTGACGACGATGGCGTTGTGGTGTTGCCGGTTGCCATGGCGCAGGCAGTTGTTGAGGAGGCGCAAAAGCACCATGAGTGGGAGGAGTTCTCGCGGATCCGGTTGATGGAAGGGGCGCCGTTGCAGCGCTACTATCCGCTGCACCCCGATGCCAACGACGAGTATCAGGCTTGGCGCAAGGGCAATGCCCAATCCTGAGTCCGACATGGGGCGGCGCAAGATTTTGGAAAATTGTATTGTAATTTCAATAGATTGTTCCGCCTTGATCGCATGGCAGAAGCGCGAACTTTGGGAGTATATCTACGGCAGGTGCTGCTGTTGTTTGCATCGTCAGGCGTGTTCGATGTATTGAGCTGTCGTCGAACGAGTGAACGGAATGGCGCGCGGAGCGCTGTTTCAACCTGAGTGGAGCGTGTGGCCGTGGCGAAGAAACTGCAACGCGTGCCCGCTCTCGCTCATGACAGAGACTAACAGGCAAGAGCAGGCAAGCCTGCGATTTGCACGTGGTTCGCCTGCATATTGGCGCGCTTCTGCCGCCCTCTTTCTCGCTGCTTTCTCGGTGTTTGCCGCCGTCTATGCCGTGCAGCCCCTGTTGCCCATTTTCGCCGCCGAGTTTGCCATCGACGCCGCTGCCAGTTCGGTAGCGCTGTCGGTGACGACGGGCACATTGGCGATATCGCTGGTGCTGATGGGTTGGCTTGGCAATCGCTTCGATCGCAAGGCACTGATGCTGACCACCATGGTGCTCACGGCCGTCCTGACGCTGGCCGTTCCCCTCAGTCCGGACTGGGCAACTCTGGTGGGCGCCCGAGCCCTGATGGGCATTGCGGTCTGCGGTGTACCGGCAATCGCGATGGTGTATCTGGCCGAGGAGATGTCCAACGATGCGCTGGGGCTGGGGATGGGGCTTTTTGTCGGTGGCTCTGCCTTGGGTGGCATGAGCGGGCGGCTGATGATCGGCTATCTCGCAGGTGCTGTGGGATGGCGCGGGGCATTGACGGCGCTGGGTGCGCTGATCGTGCTCAATGCCCTGTTGTTCTGGCTGCTGCTACCCGCGCCAAGGACGCCGCGTGGGCGAACTCTGAGCCTGCGGGAACTGGGTGACAATTTCCGCACGCTGTTTGCCGACAAGGCACTGCCGCTGCTGTTCGCGTGCTCTTTCCTGATGATGGGCGGCTTCGTGGCAATCTATAACTATGTCGGGTTTCGCCTGCTCGCGCCGCCCTACGGTCTGGCCCAGAGCCAGATTGCCCTGGTGTTTATCGTCTATCTGGTGGGGACGTTGGGGTCGGCCTGGATGGGCGGGCTGGCCAGCCGGCTGGGACGGCGCAAGGTCTTCCTGCCGCTGATCGTCATCATGCTGATCGGCCTGGGGACGACGCTGGCGACCCCGCTCTGGCTCATCGTGCTGGGCATGGCCATCATGACCTTCGCATTTTTTGGCGCGCATGCCGTCGCCAGCGCCTGGGTGGCGCGGAGATCCCAGCAGGCCAGAGCGCAAGGGAGCGCGATCTATCTTCTGGCCTATTATGCCGGATCAAGCGTGATCGGCACCATTGGCGGCTACGGGTGGAGCCACTGGGGCTGGCCGGGCGTCGTGGCTTTTACGGCTGCCAGCTTTGGCATCGCTTTGCTATTGGCGATCCGCCTGGCGAGTTTGCCGCCGCTGCAACTATCGGCCGATTGACCAGAGCAAGTTGAAGGTCGATCTGTCAGTCGAGCCGCGCTAGGCTGAAGCGATGATAGGACCACGAGCAATGCGACACTCATGAGCGGCCCAAAGGCGAAACGACCCCAGCAGGTTTTTAGCGCATGAACAATGGCGTGGCGGTGTCCAGGCGCTATTTTCAGCTGACAGCCCTCAACGCTCTGGTTGGTTTGGTGCTGTGCGTGCTGGGCGCCTATGTCGTGGGCAGCGCGGCCTCAACGCTGGAATCCTCGCGCCTGGTCGCAGCCGCCCAGGAAACGCTCAATGTGCAGGCCGAGGCGCTGAACGGTGCGCTCGACAAATACCGCATGTTGCCGGTGCTGCTCGGTCATCGCCCTGACACCACTGACCTTTATGCGCCGGGCCTTCAAAGCGGCATGGCCGCTCGCCAGGTGGCGATAGCTGCCGCGGGCGTTTCAGGCGCTCTCGACGTGGTGTTTCTGCGCCGAGGCGGGGAGATCGTCGCCAGGGCATCCACTTCGGTCCGCGATGCGCTGGCGCCCAGGGGCCCGTTGATGCAGGCGGCCCTGCAGGGCCGTCTGGGGCGGCAGGAGAGGGTGCTTGCTGATGCCCGCCGGGCCTATGTCTTTACCGCGCCGGTCTGGAACGGCGCCGCCATCATTGGGGTGGTGGCCGTCTATGTCGATCTCGAAGTGATCGAGGACAATTGGTCGCTGATCAACAACCCGATCCTGGCGACAGACGCGACGGGCCGGGTGGTCATTTCCAACCGTTCTGCATGGGTGATGGCGCCGCGCCCCGATTTCAGCAAGGCCGTCACCGGCGGCTCGGCCAACCCGACGACCGATGTGCCGACCAGCTATCTGTTCCGCTCCCGCGCGCTGCCGGTGCTCACGTGGACACTCACGGTGCTGCTGGCGACTGCACCGATCCGCTGGGCCGGCGTGTTATGGGGCGGCATTGCGACGGCCGTGGCGCTTGGCGTGGTGCTGGCCGTGCAGAGTGCCATCAATCGTCATTTTGCCGCGGTCCGGCGTACCCGCGCCCAACGGGCCAATGCGCTGCGACTTGAGCGCATCGTGCGCGATCGCACGCGTGAACTGCTGACCACCAATGCTTCGCTCGCCCATGAAGCGGCGGAACGAAAGAGCGCGGTGGAACTGCTCCGCAAGACGCAGACGGAGCTCATTCAGACGGGCAAAATGGCCGCGCTGGGACAGATGTCGACGGCGCTGTCGCACGAGATCAATCAGCCGCTGTCAGCGGTAAAGACCTATGCCCAGAATGCGCTGGTCTATCTGCAACGGGGGCGACAGGCCGAGGCAGTCGACAATATCGGCCGCATTTCGGAACTGACCGATCGCATGGCGGCCATATCGCGACATCTGCGCAATTTTGCCCGCAAGCCCAACCCCACTTTTGGGGCCACCAGTATTGCCAAGGTGATCGAGGATGCCATGCTGGTGGTGCAGGCCCGACTGCGTGAGCAGGGCGTAAGCGTTCACACGGACCTGGGCGATTCGGATCTGCTGGTGCGCGGAGGCCCGGTTCGCCTGCAGCAGGTGGTCGTCAATCTGGTGCTTAATGCGCTCGACGCCATGGCGGGACAGCCCGCCCCCCGCATCGACATTGCCGTTCGCGCTCTCGACGACACCGTAGCGATCACGGTCACCGACACCGGGCACGGCATTGCGCCCGATGCGCTGAGCCAGATCTTTGATCCCTTCTTCACCACCAAACAGGTGGGGCAGGGGCTGGGCCTTGGGTTGTCGATTTCCTACAATATCGTCAAGGATTTTGGCGGGACCCTCAAAGCCCATAATGCCGAGGGCGGCGGAGCCTGCTTTGTGGTGACGCTTGACCGAAACGACGAGTTGCAGGGAGCGGCATCATGAGCGCGGCAATCGAAGTGCTGCTGGTCGACGAC
>JAHJOS010000121.1 GCA_018820005.1 Alphaproteobacteria bacterium
CGACCTGCGTATGGCTGCGCTGCAGTTCTGCAATGCACCGGCTGTGGTTGCGGCGGTAATCCCTGGCGCGAGCAGCCCCGAACAGGTCCGCGAGAATGTGGCCTCGATGGTCGATACGCATGTACCGGCTGCCTTTTGGGCAGCGGCCAAGGATCAGGGGTTACTGCATGCCGACGCGCCAGTACCGCGATAAAAGATCTCCACTGGGGTGCTGTTTTGCCTTTCACTAATGGCCGAGCCAGCCGTATGAGCGAGCCTGAGGGCTTTAGACGCGCTATCGACCACCGGTCCGCCTCGGCGCACGGAGCGCCGGAAGGCGGCGAGGCGCCCGTTTCAGCCGTGAAACGGCGTATCGAGTCGCTGGTTCAGGCCGCTACGCCGGGCCAGTCGGGTTTTCGTCTGCTGCTGTCCGGTCAGGAGGCCTTCAGCGCAAGAGCCGAAGCCATCGCCCAGGCCGTCGAGACGATTGACCTGCAGTACTACATCACCCACGACGGTGTCAGTACGCGACTGCTGCTTGGTGAGTTATTGCAGGCGGCCAACCGCGGTGTGCGAATCCGGCTGCTGCTCGATGACTTCGCCAGTGATGCGCGCGACCATCGCATCCTGCTCAGCGTCGCCCACCCCAATATCGAAATGAAGGTGTTCAACCCGCCTCGGCGTGGCCGTAAGCACACCGCTACGCGAAAAGCGGGTCGCCTGATCGAGCTTTCTCAGCAACACCGACGGATGCACAACAAGCTGCTGCTGGCCGACCGCGAGCTGGTGGTCATGGGCGGGCGAAACCTTGGCGATGAGTATTTCGATGCCGACACCAGCCGCAACTTCGTTGACATTGATCTGCTGGGTATCGGCTCCGTGGCGCAGGAGCTGTCTGCCAGTTTCGAAGCGTACTGGCGGCATTCACTGGCCGTGCCGATCGAGCAATGCCTGCGTAAGCCCGGCAGGCGGCTTGGTCAACCTCGGCAACCCAGACCCATGTCACAGGAAATCGAAAACGCCTGGTCCGACGCGCCGGAGCGATGCGCGCAGCTTGCTGCCTACCGCCAGGCGCCACAGCTCGGCACGTGGCTGGATCATCTGGTCTGGGCGAGCGCGACTGTGCTTTGGGATCCGCCCGATAAACTGGCGACACCCGGCTTGCCCGACCAGAACCATCTGATGACCCGGTCGCTGCTGCCTGTGGCCCTTGGCGTACGTCGAGAATTGACGATGGTATCGGCTTACTTCGTCCCCACGGAGGCAGGCCTCGCGTATTTCAAAGCTTGTGTCGCCAGGGGCGTATCGGTGCGGGTGATGACCAACTCGCTCGACGCGACGGACGTCCCGCTGGTACACGGCGGCTATCAGCCCTATCGTGCGGCGCTGCTGAAGACGGGCGTTCGGCTGTTCGAAATGCGCAAGCGCCCAGCGGCTCGCTCGAGCTACAGCCTCCCCGATACGTCAATGAGTTTGCACAGCAAGGCCGCGGTGTTCGATGGCCGACAGGTGTTCATCGGCCCGCTGAATTTCGATCCACGCTCGGTACTGTGGAATTGTGAAGTCGGCGTCCTGATCGACAGCCCCGCGCTGGCCGATGCGGTAAACCAGTTGCTGGTCGAGGGATTCTCCAGGCGTGTGAGTTACGAGGTCCAGCTTGATGGCAACGCGCCGGATGCCGGTCTTGCCTGGCACTACGAAGATGCTCAGGGTCGGCCGTTCAGTTGCAAGAAAGAGCCAGCCAACCTCTGGAGGCGTTTCAACGCCTGGTTGGCGCGGGTGTTCAAGCTTGAGTCGTTTCTATAAGGCCGGCCGCCGCCGGGGCTGGTTCATCCTGTGTTGAATCGATGACGGCGGTCTGCGGTCAAGATTTTGCTATGCCAACCAAAGGGCATTCTGTGGACAACATTTGGGCGGTGCTGGGGCTTGCGTTGTTGCCGGCGCTGGGTAACTTCGCCGGCGGCGTGCTCGCTGAACGCTTTCCCGTATCGCAGCGACAGCTGAATCTGGCGCTGCATGCAGCCGCGGGGGTAGTGCTGGCGGTGGTTGCCGTCGAACTGATGCCGGAGGCGTTGGCGGCCATTGCTGGCTGGGCGGTAGCCTTGGCCTTCGGCTTGGGTGGTCTGGCTTATGTCGCGATCGAGAGCCTCGTCGACAGGCTGCAAGGCGACGATCAGCGCCAGGGTGGCGCCTCGCTGGGCATGTGGATGATCTTCGTGGCCGTCTCCATGGACTTGTTCAGCGACGGCCTGATGATTGGGGCCGGCTCCAGTGTCTCAACCGCCCTGGCACTGACCCTGGCCTTGGGGCAGGTGATGGCGGACGTGCCGGAAGGCTATGCCACGATCGCCAACATGAAGAACAAGGGCATCCCACGGCGTCGCCGGATGTTGTTGTCCGCTTCGTTCGCGCTGCCGGTTCTGATCGCCGCTGCGCTGGCTTACTACCTGCTGCGTGATCAGGCCGACATATGGAAGATGGGCATGCTCGCCTTGACCGCAGGGTTGCTCACTGTAGCGGCAGTCGAGGACATGCTGTCGGAGGCTCACGAAAGTGCCGAGGACCACCGCAGTTCGGTCTTGGCATTCGTTGGCGGCTTCGTGCTTTTCACGCTTGTTTCAGCCGGCCTTGGATCATGATCAAGTCAGCACTTAATAATGTTTGGCAATTAATATCCGACCCGTTTGATAGATGATTGAACCTATCAATGGCGTTTCGCTGGATTTGCCGAGATTACGTTTTTGTAAGGTGATTAATAGCAGGCAACTCTGCGCCGGGTTGTTTTGTCTATGCCTCTGACGGCGCCAATTAATATGAGGCTAATCACTATGCAAAAAGCTCAGAGCAGCTTGCTCAAAGGCTTAGTGGCCGGGGTTGTATTGGCCGCTTTGTTAGGTTTGTTGCTGGTGTTGTTCATTGCGTATACCGGCGCATACAACATCGCTGCTTCTCAGGATCATTCACCCTTCGTTCGCTGGGTGTTCTCGACCACGATGCAAAACTCAGTGTCGGCCCGTGCGGGGGATCTGGAGGTGCCAGCAGAATTTTCCGAGGCGCAAATAGCCGCAGGTGCAGAGCATTACAAGGCGATGTGCGAGCACTGCCACGCAGGCCCAGGCGTGGAGCGGGCCGAATGGGCCTCAGGGCTGCTGCCGCAACCGCCGCACCTGGTCGACGAGGCGGCACATTGGCAGCCAAACGAAGTGTTCTGGCTGGTCAAGCA
>JAHJOS010000122.1 GCA_018820005.1 Alphaproteobacteria bacterium
AACACAGTGCGCAGCTTGCGCACGGCCTCTTCCACATCGATGATCCGGCGCGGCTCGGCATAGAGCGAGGGCACCCGGATATCGACGGCCATCTCAAGCCCGTTGCGATCCAGGATCGGTGGCCGCGTCGCGGTGATGACGCCGCGAGCCTGCCCTTCGATGGTGGAATCGGTGACTGTCATGCCCAGCTGCACCAGCCGCCCGCCCACCAGGCCAAAGCCCAGCACGATCGCCAGCACCATCCAGCGGATACGGGCCTGGGTGAGATTGCCGCGGACCTTGCGCGCACCGTCCAGCGCAATGGTGGCGCTGAGCTGTTCTGCGGTCATCGCCATTATTCGATACCCTCCTGGCTCAGGATTGCGTCAATCGGGTCAACGCCGGCTTCCAGCGACAGGAACAGCGAATTCATAGCCGCCGAATTGGGCTTTACCGGTCGCATCGGCAGATCGGCAAACGCCCCGAACTGCTCCTGCCGCACCGGTTCGATGGCCAGAGCCACCTGATGCCGCTTGACGATAGGCTCGATATGGCCGGGCTGGTTGAGCACGGCCTCATCGGCCTTGAGCAGCGAAATCTGCCCTTCCTGGTCATCGATCTGGGCAATCAGGGCGGTGCGCTGGCTTGCGGTGTTTTCGATCGAAAACTTGAGCGTATAGACGCCGGCCAGCATCAAGATGCTGACCACGATCAGGATGATGTTGATATTGCGGATCATGAGGCGTCCCTTATCCGGGGGACGCTGAGGCCATCGGCGCTGACCGGACGGCTCGGTTCGGCAGACCGCGTCGCGGCGCGCAGAATGGCCGAACGGGCACGCGGATTGCGCTCAAGCTCGCTCGAACCGGCCTTGCGGGCCTTGGCAATATCGATCCAGCGCCGGGCCTCGCCCACCACCTGTGGCAGGTGTCGCGATTGGGCCGGGCCGCCCTTTTCGGGATCAAGGAAGCGTTTGACGATCCGGTCTTCGAGCGAATGAAACGATACCACGACCAGACGTCCATCGACCCCCAGCAGCCGCTCGGCGGCAAACAGGGCTTCGACCAACTGGTCGAACTCGGCATTGACGGCAATACGCAGCGCTTGGAACGACCGCGTCGCGGGATGGGCATCGCCCGGCTTGCGGCCGATGGCCCGCTCGATAATCTTGGCCAGTTCGGTTGTTGTGGCGATGGGCGCGGTCTCGCGCGCCGCCACGATGAACTGGGCAATGCGGCGCGATTTGCGTTCTTCGCCAAAGGCATAGAGCAGATTGGCCAGCTGTTCGACTTCCAGCCCATTGACCAGATCGGCCGCACTTTCGCCCTGCCCGCTCATGCGCATGTCCAGCGGTCCCTCGCGCATGAAGGAGAAGCCGCGTTCGGCCTGGTCGAGCTGCATGGACGAGACGCCGATATCGAGTACGACGCCATCAATGGGGCCATGCTCGCCGGCCAGCGCGTCGAGATTGGAAAACGTGCCGGGCACAAAGGTGAACCGGCCGTCGAACTCGGTCATCAGCGCGTCGGCGAATGGCTTGACGCTCGGATCGCGGTCGATGGCCACCACCATGGCGCCTGCTTCAAGCAGCGCGCGCGAATAGCCGCCGGCCCCAAAGGTGCCGTCGACGATGCGCTTGCCAGCCAGCGGTGCCAACGCCGCGATCACTTCATCGATCAGGACGGGGACATGCGGGCCTGCATCTGGGTTGGCTTCGGGCATGGAACGCTTGCCCATCAATCTGACTACTCCACTCCGGCGCACGCAGCCGGTTAAACGCATCACGACAATCTGCCTGATGACGCTTAAGATTCTGTTTCCCATGCGCGATTGGCCGCACTTTCCCACAAGGCGAAATCATCACGCCGCGCATGTCGATGAAGGCGCCAGGCGCGTTGTCGGACCGAACAAAGGTAAACGCCAGTTGACCTGTAAGCCGGGTTCTGTAGGGCCCGCGCCTTGCGACGCGGACGTGGCGGCCATTCATCTGTGACGCCTGTTACCAGACGCCTCGTGCAACCAACCCGGATGATCTGGCCTCAAAACCGGCTGGAACCGAAGTTCCGCGTCATCCCTATTTGGTCTTGCTCCCGGTGGGGTTTACCGTGCGGTCTCCATTGCTGGACACCCGGTGCGCTCTTACCGCACCCTTTCACCCTTACCCCGGCAAGCCGGGGCGGTTTACTTTCTGTGGCACTTTCCCTGGGGTCGCCCCCGCCGGGCGTTATCCGGCACCGTGTTTCGATGGAGCCCGGACTTTCCTCCAGCAGCAGGTTACCCCACTGCCAGCGGCCACCCGGTCAACTGGCTGGCGTGGTGTAGAGAGGTATGGGGTGTTGCGTCAAGCGCGCACTAGGCCGTGGTCAGCAACGGCTGCGACACCGGCTTGGTCAGCGCCTGATAGGCCAGGTTGATCGACTGCATCCGCGCCGTGGCGATATCGATCAATTCCTCGGGCACGCCGCGCGCGATCAGGCGATCGGGATGATGCTCGGCGACCAGCAGGCGATAGACGCGTTTGACTTCCTGCGGCGGCGCATCGGGCGATAGCCCCAGCACTGCATAGGGGTCAACGCCCGCCTCCAGCCGCACATGGTGGCTGGCCATCTGCTCAAAGCGCACATCGTCAAAACCGAAGATGTCGCTCACCGATTTCAGATAATCCAGCTCGGCCTCATGCACCATGCCATCGGCAGTGGCGATGAAGAACAGGCTGTCGAGCACATGCTCGAGCGTCTCGGGGCTATCGGTGAAAAACCGCGCAACCTTGCGCGCATAGGCGTCGTAGCCGGCAACATCCTGCTTGGCGAGGTTGAACACCCGCACCACATGCTCTTCATTGCCGGCGGCAATTTCTACCGTCGCTCGGAACGCCCGCTCTTCGGACGCCGTCACCACGCCGTCGGCCACGGCCATCTTGGCGGCAAGGGCAATCAGCGCCAGCGTAAACGCAGCGTCACGCCCACCGGGCAACCAGTTGTCGGGGTCCAGCGCATTGACGAGCGAGCCCGCCAGGCCAGTACGATGGCTGAAAGAGCCGACAAGGTCGGACAGTCTTTGCCACATGTCGATTTTCTCTTCAGGCTTGCGCATGCGAAGCACTCCCGCAGCGCCTCTCAGGGCATTGCCCGGAAACAAACACCGGCGCAATCAGTTGGCGCAGACTACCCCGTGCGACCGGCGCGGTCCAGCGCTCGCCCTCAAGGCTGCCCTGCGTTATTGGCCACCCCAGAAGCCGAGCGGCTCCGCCGGCCCGATCAGGCGGTCACGACCGCCATTGGGTCCCTGATCGAGAAAGAACCCGTCTGCATCATATTCTGGCGCCGGGGTGCCCTGGGCACGCGCCTGGCGCTTGGCCAGAAACTCCGACAAAGGACCGGATTCCCAGTCACGCAGGTCCGCTGCGGTCAGATCCGATGGCGTAATGGTATCGGGTGGCACAACGACGGCCGCGGGACGCGCCACCACAACAGGGTGCGGGCGCATCGACAGCGGCATGGGAACCGGCGCGAGCTGCCGGGGTTCGACCGACCCCACCACCACAGGATCCGCGACGACCGGCTCACTCACAACGGGCGCAACAGGCGCTGCCGTTGGCGCCGCTACGGCGACTGTTGCCGGCTGGCTCGGCTGGGCTGGCTTGACCGGGACGCTCGCCTGCGCGGGCGCCGACGCATCCGTGATGTAGCTGGGCAGTGCCTTGCCCGAATTGATATAGGCGCTGACCACGGCACTATCGGTGGCCGCAGGCTTGGCAGCCACAGGTTTGGCCGGCGCTGCCACCGCAACCTGCACGGGAGCAGTGGTCTGGGGGGGCGCAACAGCAGGCGTGGCAACAGGTGTCGCGACCACAGCGGCCGTCTGCGCTGCCGGCGCAACCGGGCGCTGGCTCAAGGGCGCAGGAATCGGAGCGATCTCGGCGACAGGCGCCGCCTCTGCCAGGGCGATCTGCGCAGGCCGGGCATTGGCGCCGTCACCCATCAATTGCGACGACACCAGATCGGCCGTTGGAATCGCAACGACAATCAGCGCTCCGGCCCAGGCCAGGCCATTGGTCAAACGGCGATCGATCTGCATGGTCGTTGGTCCCGTCTATCTTGGCCGAGTGGGCCGCAAGGCCCTCACTCAAACCCGTCTTTCGTGGCCACAATGTGAAAAACCGGCCAATGTGCCAGTCTAGCGCGCCTGCGGCTGAACCCAGGCTGAACACCGCGCCACAGGCGCCGCACAGCATGAGCCGCGGCCTGATGGCACCAGATCATGGTGAACGCAAGGTTAATCACGCGCCAGGGTGATCACATCGTGATCCCCCTC
>JAHJOS010000123.1 GCA_018820005.1 Alphaproteobacteria bacterium
ATGAAGGGCGGCTTTGCGGCCATCAAGGGCCCGCTTAAGGACAACAAGGGCAATGTAATCGCTACCGAAGGCCAGAGTTTCGCCGAGGACGATGTCGCGCTCGAGAGCATGGACTATCTCGTCGAGGGCGTCGTCGGGTCGATCTCGTAACGCCATGGACACGGGCACCCCACAGGGAATGTCACCAAACGGCACGGCAGGGGCCATTGCGCCTGCCGGACTGTCGCTGGGGGCGGCGATGCGGCGCAGCGAAGCGATTGCGCTGCCGTTGCTGGCCCTGATTGCCGGCCTTGCGGCGTTCGGCGCCTTCCTGCTGGCGCTCGGCAAGTCGCCAATCGATTTCTACGGCTATGTGTTCCAGGCCGGGTTCGGCTCGACCTTCTCCTGGGAAAACACGCTGTCGCGCGCGGCGCCCCTTCTCTTGGCTGCCCTCTGCGTGGCCATCCCGGCCCGGCTGGGCCTGGTGGTGATCGGGGGCGAGGGTGCCATTGTGCTGGGCGGCGTGGCGGCCGGGGTCACTGGCGCCAGCTTTCCGGGGCTGGGGCTGGGCGGCATTGTGATGATGGCGCTGGCCGGTGCGCTCACCGGCGCCCTGTGGATCGGCGCCGTAGGCTGGATGCGGGTGCGGCGCGGCGTCAACGAGACCATCTCGAGCCTCCTGATGGCCTATATTGCCATCGCGCTGATGAACCATTTCGTCGAAAGCGTGTTCCGCGATCCGGCGAGTCTGAACAAGCCTTCGACTGCCCCGCTGGAGGCGGCCTATCGGCTGGCTGACATGCCGGGCATGGCCGTGCATTGGGGGCTGGGCATTGGCCTGGTCGCCTGCATCGTCAGCTATATCGTGATGGAGCGCACCACCTGGGGCTTTGCCGCGCGCATCGTGGGCGGCAATGTTCGGGCGGCGCAGATTCAGGGCCTGCCCACCGGCCGGCTGATCCTGGGCTTTACGGCCCTCGCCGGTGGCTTTGCCGGGTTGGCCGGCATGGTCGAGGTCAGCGCCGTGCATGGTATAGCCAATGGCTCGCTGGCGGCGGGCTATGGCTATACCGGCATATTGATTGCCTTCCTCGCCCGCCACAATGCCCTGGCCATCATTCCGGTGGCGGTGCTGCTGGCCGGGTTCGAGGCGTCGAGTGGGTTGGTGCAGCGGCGCATGGATCTGCCCGATGCCACCATGCTGGTGCTGCAGGGACTGGTGTTTGTCGCCATCCTCGTCAGCGAAACCCTGGTGGGCCGCTTCCGCCTGTTCAAACCAGAAACATGGGTGCGCGCATGAACGGCTTTGACATCGGCTGGTGGGGCGTGCCGATCGCCATTTTCGGCGGCGCCATCCGCGTCTCCACCCCCTTTATCTTCGTCAGCCTGGGCGAATGCCTCACCGAGCGGTCGGGCCGCATCAATCTGGGGCTCGAAGGAACGCTGGTGTTCGGCGCTATGGCTGGTTATGCCGTGGCGTTTCACACCGGCTCGCCCTGGGCCGGCGTGGCCGCCGCAGCGTTTGCCGGCATGGTGTTTGGCCTGCTGCATGGCTGGCTGTGCAGCCTGCCCAAGGTCAACGATATCGCCGTGGGCATTGCGCTGATGTTGTTCGGCACCGGCATCGCCTTCTTTCTCGGCAAGCCCTATATCCAGCCTGTGGCGCCTGACCTGCCGGCCATTCCGTTGGGCTGGTGGACCGATATTCCCCAGCTTGAGGCAGCGCTGCGCGTCAATGTGCTCTTCGTGGTCGGGGCAATCCTGGCCTTTGTGATGGCCTGGATGTTCAAGGCGACGCGCATTGGGCTCATCGTGCGCGTCGTCGGCGACAGTACCGATGCGGCGCGGGCCATGGGGCTTGATCCCAATTGGGTGCGGCTGTGGTCGACGGCGGCGGGTGGCGCGCTGGCCGGCATCGGCGGCGCCTATCTCTCGCTCTATTATCCCGGCAGCTGGAACGAGGGCATTTCCTCCGGCCAGGGCCTGATGGCCGTGGCGCTGGTGATCTTTGCCCGCTGGAACCCGATCAATTGCCTGTGGGCCGCGCTGCTGTTCGGCGGCGCTGGCGCACTGGGGCCGGCCTTGCAGTCGGTCGGCGTGTCGGAAGGCTATTATCTCTTTTTCGCGGCGCCCTATGTGCTGACGCTGGGGCTGCTGGTGGCAACTAGTTCTCCCACGCAGGCCATTTCCGGCGCGCCGGGCGAACTCAGCATTACCAAATAGGAGCGGCACCATGCCCACCATCGCGGCGGACCCCTATAACTGGCCCTATAATGGCGATCTGCGGCCCGAGAATACGGCGCTGGTCATCATCGACATGCAGACCGATTTCTGTGGGGAAGGCGGCTATGTCGACTCCATGGGATACGATCTCAGCCTGACGCAGGCGCCAATTGCGCCGATCAAAGCGCTGCTGGCGGTGATGCGCGAAAAGGGGTTTCACATCATTCACACCCGCGAGGGTCATCGGCCTGATCTGGCGGATCTGCCGGCCAACAAGCGCTGGCGGTCGCGGCAGATGGGGGCGGGGATCGGCGATCGCGGTCCCTGCGGCAAGATCCTGATCCGGGGCGAACCGGGCTGGGACATCATCGACGAATTGGCGCCGCTGCCGGGCGAAGCCATTATCGACAAGCCGGGCAAGGGCAGCTTTTACGCTACGGACCTGGACCTGCTGCTGCGCAACCGTGGCATCGAGAACCTGCTGCTCACCGGCATCACCACCGATGTGTGCGTCCACACCACCATGCGCGAGGCCAATGATCGCGGCTATGAATGCGTGCTGGTGGAGGATTGCTGCGGCGCTACCGATCCGGGCAATCACGCGGCGGCCATCCACATGGTCAAGATGCAGGGTGGCGTGTTCGGCTCGGTCAGCAATAGCGCGGCCATCATCGAGGCGCTGGCATGAGCGCGTTGGCGCCCGTTGGCGTCGAAACGGTCGGAATGACCATGAAATTCGGGGCCTTCGTGGCGCTGGATAATGTGTCGATTCAAGTGCGGCCCGGCAGCTTCCATGCCCTGCTTGGGGAAAATGGCGCGGGGAAATCCACGCTTGTGAAGTGCATGATGGGGTTCTACCACCCCACGTCCGGCCAGCTGATCGTGGGCGACCGCGAGGTCAGCATTGATGATCCGCGCGCCGCCCATGCCCATGGGCTGGGCATGGTGTACCAGCATTTTACGCTGGTGCCGTCGCTGAC
Source organism: Alphaproteobacteria bacterium (assembly GCA_018820005.1). Lineage (GTDB taxonomy): Bacteria > Pseudomonadota > Alphaproteobacteria > Rhizobiales > Devosiaceae > Devosia. The sequence continues at coordinate 3,183 of JAHJOS010000123.1, forward strand.
GGGCGCGGAAAACCTGGTCATCAACCGGCCGGATGTGCCGCCGGTGATCGACTGGGCGGCGGAGGGCAAGGCGCTGGCAGCGTTCATGGAGACGATGCCGTTTTCGGTGCCGCTCGATGTGCCGGTCAACCGGCTTTCGGCGGGTGAAAAGCAGAAGCTCGAACTGCTCAAGCAGCTGTACCTCGGGCGCAAGTTCCTGATTCTGGATGAGCCCACTTCGGTGCTGACCCCGGCGGAGGCCGACGAACTGCTGGGCATGGTGCGGGAAATGACGGTGAGCGGCGGGCTGACGGTGCTGATGATCACCCACAAGTTCCGTGAGGTGACGGCCTATGCAGACGAGGTCTCGGTGCTGCGGCGGGGGCGTTATGTCGGTGGCGGCAAGGTTTCCGAGCTCAGCCATGCCGATATGGCGGCGCTGATGATCGGGGAAAAGACGCTGTCGCAGAAGGCGGCGCGCAATGATGCGCTCGGCAATGTCGTGCTCAGTCTGCGCGATGTGCAGGCGGTGGATCGCTCCGGGCTCAAGCAGATCAGTCTTGAGGCGCTGGATGTGCGCTCGGGCGAGATTGTGGGCGTGGCCGGGGTCTCGGGCAATGGGCAGGCCGAGTTGATGGAGATTTTGGCCGGCCAGCGCCCCTATCAGGCCGGCGCCATTCAAGTCAAAGGGCAGGCCTATGACGCCAGCCGCACGCAGGCGCGTGCGGCCCATGTGCGCTATCTGCCCGAAGAGCCGCTGCACAATGCCTGTGCCCCGCGCATGAGCGTGGCGCAGAACATCGCCTTCCGCGATTTCGACGAGGATGGGCAGGGCAAGCCGCGCTTCTGGCTCGACAATGGCGCCATGCGGGCCAAGGCGCGTGACCTGGTGGCGGCCTACAACGTCAAGACCACCTCGATCGACAGCCCGATTGCCGCGCTCTCGGGCGGCAATGTGCAGCGCGCCGTGCTGGCGCGCGAATTGACCGGGCAGGTGGACCTGCTGGTGATCTCCAATCCCTGCTTTGGCCTCGATTTCTCGGCCGTGGCCGAAATTCGGGCCCGCATCATGGCGGCGCGCAATTCCGGCACCGCCGTGCTGCTGATCAGCGAGGACCTCGATGAAATTCTGGAACTGTCGGACCGAGTGCTGGTGATGTCGGAGGGGCGCATTGCCTTTGAGACGCCCATCGGCACCGCCGATATTGGCGAGATCGGCAAACATATGGCGGGGCACGCATGAGCCTGTTGCAAGCAAAGCCCTTTGCCATCGATATCGACCCGGCCCGCACGGCGCTGATTGTGATCGACATGCAGCGCGATTTTGTCGAGCCGGGTGGCTTCGGCGCTAGCCTCGGCAATGATGTGAGCCTGCTGCAGGCGATCATTCCCACCGTGGCGCGGCTGATCGCAGGCTTTCGTGCTGCGGGCGTGACGGTGATCCACACGCGGGAGTGCCATCTGCCCGATCTGTCTGATTGTCCGCCAGCCAAGCGCGATCGTGGCAATCCGGCGCTGCGCATCGGTGACATTGGACCGATGGGACGCGTGTTGATAGCCGGTGAGCCGGGCGCCGATATTGTGCCGGAACTGGCGCCGATCGCGGGTGAAATTGTTATCGACAAGCCGGGCAAAGGGGCATTTTACGCGACCTTGCTGGGGACGATCCTGGCGGATCGCGGCATTCGCCAGCTGGTGTTTGCCGGGGTCACCACCGAGGTCTGCGTACAGACCAGCATGCGTGAGGCCAATGACCGTGGCTTTGAGTGCATTCTGGCGACCGATGCCACCGAGAGCTATTTCCCCGCCTTCAAGCAGGCAACGCTCGAGATGATCGCGGCGCAGGGCGGGATTGTCGGCTGGCTGGCCAGCACAGACGATATCGTGGGGGCACTGCATGGCTCCTAGCATCACCCATCCCGGTTTTCTCACTGGCGGCTGGCGGCAGCACGTTTTTGAGCCGTTTCATCCCGGCGTTGAAATCTGTCGCCTGCATGATGAGGCCGATGGTTCGGCTGTGGCCATGTTGCGCTACGCAAAGGGCGCGAGTGTTCCGCGCCACCTACACCAGGGGATCGAGACTATTCTGGTGCTCGAAGGGTCACAAACCGATGATGCGGGCCGCTATGGTGAAGGGGCGCTAGTGATCAACCCCATCGGAACCAGTCACGCCGTGGCGTCCGAGGGAGGCTGCGTGGTGCTGATTATCTGGGCTCGTCCGGTAGCGTTTATCTGACGTCGAGACTGCACGAGAATTCTGACTGCAAGGAAACCAAGCCTATGACTGCCATTGCCCTGACCATCCCCAGCCTTCGCGCCGCCTATGCCGGGGGGCTGTCGCCACGCGATATCGTCGAACAGGTTTATGCCCGGATTGCTGCGGTCGATGACCCGGCGATCTTCATTCATCTGCTCGACAAGGCCGAGGTGCTGGCGGCGGCAGAGGGGCTGGGCAATTATGATCCGGCGCTGCCGCTGTGGGGTGTGCCCTATGTGATCAAGGACAATATCGACGCAGCGGGCAAGCCGACGACTGCGGCCTGCCCGGCGTTTGAATATGTGGCCAAGGAGGACGCCTTTGTGGTGGCGCGGTTGCGGGCAGCGGGGGCGCTGCTGATCGGCAAGACCAATCTCGATCAATTCGCCACCGGGCTGGTGGGTGTGCGCAGTCCCTATGGCGTACCACGCAATTCCATCGACCCGGCCATTGTGCCGGGTGGGTCCTCGGGTGGTTCGGGTGTTGCGGTAGGGCATGGGCTGGTGACGTTTTCGCTGGGCACTGACACGGCAGGGTCGGGCCGCGTGCCGGCAGCGCTCAACAATATCGTCGGGCTCAAGCCGACGCTGGGGGCGCTTTCGGCGTCGGGCGTGGTGCCGGCCTGCCGGACGCTCGATACGATTTCGATCTTTGCGCTGACGGTGGCGGATGCCTATGCGGTGTTTTCCGTGGCCAATGGGTATGATGCCGCCGACGCCTATGCGCGGCGCTTTCCCGCCCAGGCGCTTACGGCGCCACCGGCGACAATGCGGGTGGGCATTCCCGATGCGGCCAGCATTGAGTTTTTTGGCGACAGCGTGCAGGCGGAGTCCTTTGCGCGCAGCGTCGACGTGCTGCGGCAGGCTGGGGCTGAGGTGGTCGAGATGGATTTCGCGCCGCTCTATGCCGTGGCGACCATGCTCTATGAAGGCGCCTGGGTGGCCGAGCGCTACACGGTGATCGCCGATCTGCTTGCCAGCAATCCGGATGCCATTCACCCGGTGACCCGCAAGATTATCACGGCGGCGGAGCGGCTGAGTGCGGCGGACGCGTTCCGCGGCATCTATCGGCTGGCGGACCTCAAGAGGCTGGCCGAGCCGGCGCTGGCGGGCGTGGACCTGCTCTGCGTGCCCACCATTCCGACGTTCTATACGCTGGCCGATCTCGAGGCTGATC
>JAHJOS010000124.1 GCA_018820005.1 Alphaproteobacteria bacterium
CCGCATATCGCCGAGGCCTTGAGCTACCGCATCAATCTGGGAATGGCGTAATCCGGATGGTCTGAGCGGTCGACGGGCTGGCCGCCCACCGCGCCCGGCTTCACTGTGCGGACTGGAGGAATTTGGTCGCCAGCCAGCCCTTGCGGCCATCATCGGTGGCGACGAGGCTCCATCCTCGTTCGCTCTGCAAGACGCTCACCATGGTGCCCGGCCGGGCCACGTCGATACGTTTGCTGCTCTTGTCGGGCCCCAGTCGCATGTTGACCGCATCGGCCACCATCATCGTCGCGCCGCCCGAATCCGTTGTTGTGGCGGCCGGAACGGCCTCTGCTGCCGACGGCGACGAAACTGCCACAGCCGCGGTTTCGCCGGTGGTCCCGGGTTTGCCGGTGATGTTGACGGCGACCGTCTTCGAAATGTCGAAGGCGGAGGCGCTCAGAATAGGCAGCGGCTCCCGCGGCTTTGCGATCGGGGTGACAGTGGCAGCCATCGCGCTCTGCGGCTGTCCCGGGGCTTCCAGCAGCATCATCACGCGCAGGGCAGTGATTCCGAATCCCCCAAGGATCGATCCAAAATACTTTGCCATGGCGACAACGCGAGAACCTGACATGAGGCGTCCTTTCCAGAAAGGAGGCGCCGGCCTATGGGGACATCCGACCGGCGCCTTCTAAGCGCGTCGAGATTGCGCAGTCTGGAAAATGTCCTTGGCGGAGATCCGTTGCTGGCGACCAAGGTCGGTCCGTGGCACGGCCAAAGGGCCCGTCGGCCCGCCTGTGCATAATCCTGTGCACAAGTGTTTCACGTGAATCCGTCTCAGCGCACGCTGGCATAGCCGCCGCGAACGCCGTTCGGGCTCAGCACCAGCTGCCAGAGCTGGATGTTCCGCGCCCGGAACATTGCCGCGAACACCTGCAGGTAGAACTTCCACATCCGGTAGAAGCGCTCGCCGTAGCGCTCGCTGAGCTGCGGCCACGCCGCATCGAACCGCGCCCACCAGGCCATCAGCGTGCGGTCGTAGTCGGCGCCGAAATTGTGCCAGTCCTCCATCACGAACAGGCCTTCGCCGGCCGTGGTGATCTGCTTGGCCGAAGGCAGGACGCCGTTGGGAAAGATGTATTTTTCCGTCCACGGGTCGCCATGCGTACTGGTGTGGTTGTTGCCGATCGTGTGCAGCAGGAACAGCCCGTCCTCGGCGCAGAGCTCACGCACCTTGGCCAGGTAGCGACGATAGTTCTTCCAGCCCACATGCTCGAACATGCCGATCGACACCACCCGGTCAAACTTGCCCTCCAGCGCCATGTAATCGGTGAGCCGCGTCTCGATCGGCAGCGCGCCCTTGCGCGCCTCGGCATAGGCTGCCTGCTCACGCGAAATCGTCACGCCCACCCCCTCGATGCCGTAGCGTTCCGCCGCAAACCGCAGGAAACCGCCCCAGCCCGAGCCGATATCGAGCACCTTCATGCCCGGTTCGAGGCCGATCTTGCGGCAGATCAGGTCGAGCTTGGCTTCTTGCGCTGCATCCAGCGTTTCAGCGCCGCCCTGCCAGTAGCCGCACGAATAGATCATCCGGCTGTCCAGCATCGCCTCATAGAGGTCATTGCCGATATCATAGTGTTTCTCGCCCACCTCGGTGACCTTCAGCCGCTGCAGGTTCAGCAGCCTGCCGCGCACCGCCGACACCACAAGTCCGAGGTCGGGTTTGAGATAGGCCCAGATATTGTTCTCGAGCAGCCGCATGATCATCTGGTCGATGGCGTCGGCGTCCCACCAGCCGTCCATATAGGCCTCGCCGAAGCCCAGCGTGCCATAGGCCAGCGCCCGCCCATAGGTGCGCTGGTCATGCACCCGGATGTCCCAGGGCTGCGTCCCGCCAATGGTGATCCCCGATTTTTCGAGGATGGTTGAGAAATATCGTCTGGGGCTGTCAGTCATCGTCTGAACTCACACGACACCTAACTTTAGACCCGCAATAGGGCAAAAGCAAAGCCCCTCGCCGCAGCAAGCAGAACCCGGCATCGGCTGCGCCGCCTATCGACCCCTGCTGTCGATTGCGACGCAGACTTGCCGCGGACTTCTTGCGGTCAGCGCGCTGCCGTCGAAATCACCGTAGCGGGCCTTGAGTTCCAGTCCGCCCAGCGCCAGCAGCAAGGGCAGTTCCTGCGGGTAGATCTGCCGCAGTTCCAGTGGCGTGTGGCGGAAGTCCCGATGGGCCGCCGTCGACCAGTACCAGTCGGCGCGGCTGATCTGGCTCACCGGGTCGTAGCAGATGGTTTCCTCCACCGTCACATCGCCCAGATGCGCATGCGCGAACGTGCCCAGTGTCTCGCGCTGTCCAATTGGGAGGCTGAGCAGCCTCGGGTTGGGCACGAACACGTCGAAATAGAGCGTTCCGCCCGGCGCCAGATGCTGCCGGATCGCAGTGAACACACGGCCGAAATCCTCGGTGCTGTGCAGATGCAGCAGCGAATTGCCGGCGATCACCACCGCATCGAACGGCTGCTGCAG
>JAHJOS010000125.1 GCA_018820005.1 Alphaproteobacteria bacterium
CCTCTCGACCATCCATTCGGCCAAGGGGCAGGAATGGAAGGCCGTGCATGTGCTCAATGTGGTGGATGGCTGCATACCGTCTGACCTCGGGACCGGGAGCACCCACGAGCTCGAAGAGGAGCGGCGGTTGCTTTATGTGGCGATGACGCGCGCCCGGGACGAACTTCACCTGATCGTGCCACAACGTTTCTTCGTGACGCAGCAGTCCAAGCATGGCGACCGGCACCTATACGCGCAGCGAAGCCGGTTCATCCCGCGCGCCATGGTGGGGCTGTTCGAGGACGTGCTGTGGCCGCCGGTAACGCCTGCGCATATCGAGGGGCTGTCCCCGGCGCCGGTGCGCATGGATATCGGCGCGGCGATGCGCGGGATGTGGAAGTAGAGTTCAGGCGGTGAGAGTTCGCCCTCCCCTGCCGGTTGTGTCACCCCATGCCAAAGTTGGATTGTGCAGCCACTCTGGATAGACAGAGTGGAGGCGACCTTCCCGAGAACAAAGAGCTGCAGATGACCACCCTTTCCGACTGGCTTGTCGCCCAGAATGTCGATGCCGGATTGGCGTCTGTAATGACAACCATGGCTGCAGCAAGCGCCGAAATAGCCGGCGTACTGCGCCATGCCGCCATCACCGGCGAAACCGGGCTGGGCGGTCACACCAATGTCCAGGGCGAAGCTCAGAAGGCGCTCGATGTGATCTCAAACGATATTGTTTTGAATCACATAGGCCAAAATCCCGAGATCTCGATTCTGATTTCCGAGGAACTGGATGAAGCCGTTCAGATGCAGAATCAGGGCCGCTATCTGGTGGCGACAGATCCTTTGGATGGCTCATCGAACCTGGACGTAAATGTCACTGTGGGAACGATATTTTCCATTCTGGATGCCCGCAAGGGCCTGCTGCAGCCAGGCACCGCACAGCTTGGTGCGGGCTACGCGGCCTATGGACCATCCACCAGCCTCGTACTTACCTTCGGGCAGAGCGCGGCAGCCTTCACCCTCAATGACGAGGGCGTCTTCGTTTTGACGACGGAGAAGCTGAGCGTGCCCAGCGCTTCGGCGGAATACGCGATCAACACGGCCCGCGAGCGGTTTTGGGATGCTGCGACGCGGGCCTATGTCGCCGAGAATGTAGCGGGGGAAACCGGGCCTGCCGGCAAGCGCTACAATATGCGCTGGATTGGCTCGATGGTGGCGGACGTCCATCGCATCCTGATGCGCGGCGGCATCTTCATGTACCCACTCGACAGCGAGACGGCTGCAAAGGGTGGACGGTTGCGCCTGCTCTATGAGGGCAATCCCATGGCATTGATTGTGAAAGCCGCCGGGGGCCAGTCAACGACGGGCCAGCAGAGCGTGCTCGAGGTACAGCCCCACGACATCCATCAGCGTGTGCCCGTTGTGCTCGGTTCGGCTGAGGAAGTTGCCAGGGTCGTCGCATTGTACCGCGAAAACTGAGGCCGCGCCGATACCCTGACAACCATTTCAATGCGCCTGTTGCCGTCGTCGAGACAGGCGATCCCAGCGTCACGTTTCCCGAATTGCAACGTTCTTATTGTCTCGTTATAGCTCTTGGCAACATGTAGCCGGCTCTTCGGAGAGGCCGGCCAGGAGCTATCATGACCGACACCATTGCCACCCTGCCAAAGACCAATTCAGGCCCGTGGTCGAACCGGCCGTTCCACCGCCAATATCTGATGGCGCAGGCCAATAAGCTCTATGATTTCTTCGAGGGTCCCTCGCTGAACCCGAAGGGCGGTTTCTTTGAGCTCGATGACGATGGCACGCCGCTCGGCGGGGCCAATCCGATGCGGCAAATTCATGGGACTACACGCATGGTTCACTGTGCAGCTATCGGCAGTCTTATCGGGCGGCCCGGCTCGGGAGAGCTTTTGGACCATGGCATGCGCTACATCTGGGAACGCCACCGCGATGCGGTGAATGGCGGCTACGCCTGGGGTGCCGATGACAATGGCATCATTGACGGCTCCAAGCAGGCCTATGGCCACGCTTTTGTGCTGCTCGCCGCGTCAAGCGCCAAGCTGGTGGGGCATCCGCTCGCCGATCAGATGATCGCCGATGTGACGGCCGTGATCGACGCCAAATTCTGGGACGACACGATCGGCGCCATGCGCGACGAGTTCAATCAGGACTGGTCGCAACTGCTGCCCTACCGTGGGCAGAATGCCAATATGCATATGACCGAAGCGCTTATGGCGGCCTATGAAGCTACGGGCGAGAAGGCCTATCTCGCTAAGGCTGAGCGTATCGCCGACCTCATCATCGCGAAAAATGCCGTGCCACTTGGCCATCGCGTGGCAGAGCATTTCGACGCCAACTGGGTGCTGGACAAGAATTACGAGGGCAACGAAATGTTCCGCCCCTCGGGCACGACGCCGGGCCATTCGCTGGAATGGGCCCGACTGCTGATGCAGCTGTGGATCCTGGGCGACAAGCGGCTGAGCTGGATGACAGATGCCGCGCGCAATCTGTTCCGTCAGTCGATCGAGCTGGGTTGGGACAAGCAGCATGGCGGCTTTTTCTACACGCTGGACTGGGACAACAAGCCCATCATGCGCGAAAAGCTGTGGTGGCCAGTGAGCGAGGCCATCGGCGCCGCAGCGTTCCTGTCAGCCTATGATCGGGACGACTATTTCCAGAGCTGGTATCGCACGCTGTGGGACTTTGCCGAGAACCACGTGATCGACCATGCGCGCGGCGGCTGGCTGAGCGAGCTCAAGGAAGACCTCACCCCGACCTCGCGCCTGTTCGTGGGCAAGCCGGACATCTACCATGCGCTGCAGGCTTGCCTGGTACCGCTTTACCCGGCAACTGCCACGCTGACGGCATCGATCATTGAGGCCGATCACACGGTCAAGCAACACCACTAGTTGGGGCACCTGGTTGCATCGTGCGGTGGTGGCGCGTACTACACCGCACGAGTTGAGAGACCCCAGCGATGCTGCACCCTGCCCGCCTGCCCGCCCAATTGCCCCGTGTACTGGTTGACCGCGCCGTCAGCGCAGCACTTGAGGAAGACCTTGGCCTGGCAGGCGACCTGACCAGCCAGGCGACGCTGAGCCCGGGCGCAACCGCGACGGCAAGCCTCTCCGCGCGGGAGCCCGGCGTAATAGCAGGGCTTGACCTCGCAGCAGCGGCTTTCCGCCTGGTAGGCGATGGTGTGGTCTTTACGCCCAAGGTGGCCGATGGCGACCAAATTGCCGCCGGTTGCGTTGTGGCCATGGTTACGGGCCCTGCCCGGCTCGTGATGTCAGCGGAGCGCGTGGCGCTCAATTTCCTCAACCACATGAGCGGCATTGCCACCCTGACGCGGATCTATGCAGACGCTGTGGCCGGCACATCAGCGCAAATCTGCGACACGCGCAAGACAACGCCCGGGCTGCGGGCGTTCGAGAAATTTGCCGTGCGTTACGGTGGCGGCGCCAACCACCGCTACGCACTCGATGACGCCATCCTGATCAAAGACAACCACATTGCTGTCGCCGGCAGCGTGACGGCTGCCTACCAGGCCGCCGCGGCCTATGCCGGGCATCTGGTGGCGATCGAGATCGAGGTGACGACGCTGGCCGAGCTGGACGAGGCGCTGGCCGCAGGTGCCCGCGTGGTGCTGCTGGACAATATGGACAATGACACCCTGCGCCAGGCTGTGGCCATCAATGCCGGTCGGGCACGGCTCGAAGCCTCGGGCGGGGTAAAGCTCGACCGCGTGCGATCGATTGCCGAGACTGGTGTGGACTATATTTCGACCAGTCAGATCACTATGGCGGCCACACCGCTTGATCTTGGCCTCGATGTCGAGATCGGCGTCTGAAATGGGTCAACTCGTACAGGCGCCAACTGATGCAGCATTGACCGAACTTGCCCTCGAGGCCGCAATCGCAGCGGCGCGGGTGATCATGGATGTCTATTCTCGCCCAATCACAGCGGTATCGAAGTCCGATGGATCGCCGGTGACCCAAGCCGATGCTGCGGCCGAAGCCATCATCCTCGACTATCTTGGCCCTACTGGCATTCCCGTACTCGGCGAAGAGAGCGTTGCGGCCGGTATCATCCCGACGCTGGGGCGACGCTATTTCGTTGTCGACCCGCTCGACGGCACCAAAGAATTTATCAAGCGCAATGGCGAGTTTACCGTCAATATTGCCTTGGTGGAGGACGGCAGAGCGGTAATGGGCGTCGTGCTGGCGCCGGTGACAGGCGAGACGTTTGTCGGCGATGTTACAGGAGCCTTTGTTGGCAATACGCAATCGGGCCGGATGACAGACCGCCGTCCGATGTCTGTGGATTCCACCCTGCCCCTCCGCATCGTAGCCAGTCGTTCACATGGGCATGCGGCGCTGGCGAGCCTTTGCGAAACCCTGCAAGTGGCGTCCGACGTCTCGGTTGGGTCCTCGCTCAAGTTTTGCCTGCTCGCGCGGGGCGATGCCCAGCTTTACCCGCGGTTCACCCCAACGTGTGAATGGGATACTGCGGCAGGCCAGGCTGTGCTGGAAGCCGCAGGTGGCGCGGTGGTGACCCTTGATGGGGAGCCTATGCGATACGGCAAGGGGGATCTGGCGTTCCTCAATCCCTATTTCGTTGCCGCAAGCAATTTGTCGCTTGCCCGCAAGGCCGCAACGGAGATGACCCGCCTGCTCGGTTGAAGGCGCCATGCAACCTTGCCTTAACTGGTCTGCGCGATCAAGGCAGGCGTAGAACTTGCGCGATTCAAGAGCAGCATATACACAGCCGGCATATATCGATCCGACATACCCGGCCGGGAAGTGTGCATGAACGTCAGAACACTGTGCCTCTCTATTCTGCATGAAGGCGACGCAACCGGCTATGAGATCCGGCGCCTATGCGTGGATGGCGAGTGTTCCTATTTCATCGAGGCAAGCTTCGGATCTATCTATCCCGCGCTGGCTCGCCTCGAGAGCGAGGGACTGGTGTCCAGTCGCACCGAGCAGCAGGACGGCAAGCCGACCAAAAAAGTGTATTCCATCACGCCGGCGGGACGCGACGCGTTTGTTCAGGAATTGTCCGAACCGCTCGGCGAAGAGACGTTCCGCAGCCCGTTCCTGCTGTTTGCCAGGTTCGCTCATCTGCTTCCGCGAGACCTGGTCGAGGCGCGCGCCAATGAGTTTCTCCGCGAGAGATCGGAGCGCAACAAAATCGTCACCGCGGCAAAAGCGACTAGCATGAATGCGTGTGACGCATGGGTAATAAATTACGGTCGTGCAATGATGGGTGTTGCCGAGGAATACCTTCGCGCCCATATGCACGAATTGATTGCACTGGCGCGAGCCGAGCCGAACAAAGACGCGGCTGAATAAAAGGGGCGAATTTTCTATGCGTGCACTGTTTTCCTACGGCGTGGCATTTGTCATCCTGATCCTTGCAGGGGCATGGCTTGCGACCGGCAGCCTGGTTATGGGCGGCAATGGTCCTGGCAATGGAGAGACGCCCATCGTGTCGCTCATTGAAGGCAAAGAGCATGGCCCAATTGCGACGCAACTGGCCGATGCTGGCGTTCTCGCACAGCACGAGACGACCGAAACCATCGACCCGCATCTGACAATTGCGCAGCGAAACGAACTCAAGACCGGCGCCAATACCGCTCTGCAGTCGGTGCGCACGTCGACCTATCTGGTTCAGCCGATGTCGATTGAAGTGTCGCTGCGTGGGCGCACCGAGGCCAAGGCTTCGGTGGGGGCCGTCGCTGAAACGGCCGGCATCGTGGATACCGTGCACGTCACCAAGGGGCAAAAGGTTGCCGTTGGCGACAAGCTTTGCACGCTCGACCAGGGAACGCGGGCAGCAGCGGTGGCACAGGCCAAGGCTGGACTTGCCCAGGCCGATGCCGGACTGAGCCAAGCGCAGTCCGACTTCGATACCAATGCCGAACTGCGTGGCAAGGGTTTGGCAGCTCCCAATACGGCGCGCCAGCTTGAGGTGGCTCTGAGCGCCGCCAAAGCCAATGTAAGTTCGGCGCAGGCTGGACTGGACAACGCGCAGGCCGAACTGGACCGGACGGAAATCAAGGCCAAGGTGGCAGGTGTGGTCCAGGCACCGTTGGCGAACGCCGGCGCGATGCTGGGACAGGGTCAGCCCTGCGCCACTATCGTCCAGCTCGACCCTATGGTCTTTGTGGGCCAGGTTCCCGAGGCCCGCATTCGGGTGGCCAAGCTTGGCCTGAAGGCCACAATCGAGACCATTACCGGCCAATCGGTTGACGGCCAGGTTACCTATATCTCGGCCACGGCAGACCCCGCCACGCGTTCATTCCCGGTCGAAATCGAATTTGCCAATGGCGATGCAGCCATTCGCGACGGCATTACGGCAACGGCCAAAGTGACCATGGGCAGTGCACCGGGCCATCTGCTGCCGCAGTCGGTTCTGACCCTGAATGACACCGGCGTGCTTGGCGTCAGCACTGTTGTCGATGGCATCGTCAAATTCGTTCCCGTGACCATTGCGAGTGACACGCGCGAAGGCGTGTGGGTGCTCGGTCTGCCCGCTTCAACCGATGTCATTACGGTTGGCCAGGAATATGTCGTCGACGGCCAGGCTGTCGATGCCACCAATGTTGCCGCCCAGGTCCCCAACGCAACCGCGAGCTAATTCATGCTGGATTTTATCGAACGCATCCTGCGGATGCCGCGCGTCGTACTCACCGTCATGGTGTTGCTGCTGGGCGCCGGCTTTGCTGCGTACTCGACCTTGCCCAAGGAAAGCTTCCCGGCAATCGATATCCCATATTTTTATGTTTCGGTCAGCCAGACCGGCGTGTCGCCACGTGACGCCGAGCAATTGCTCGCCAAGCCGATCGAAGACCGGATCAAGGAACTGGATGGTCTGGAGAATTACTCGTCGACCTCGACGACGGGCCACGCCTCGGTGTTTCTTGAATTCAATGTGAGCGCGGACAAGGACAAGGCGCTGTCTGATATTCGCGCGGCAATGGACGGCATTGCGTCGGTATTGCCCAGCGATGCCAAGGCACCGACCGTCACGGAAATCTCGTTCACAGACATGCCGACCATCTCGGTCGCCGTCTATGGCACCGTGCCCGAGCATGAGCTGGTGCGTCGCGCAAAAGACCTCAAGGAAGAGCTTGAGGGCATGGGCAATGTTCAGAGCGTCACCCTGTCGGGTTCACGCGACGAAGTGCTCGAAGTCACGATCGACCTCAATCGCCTCGAAGCCTACGATCTGACTGCAGCGCAGCTGCTCGACGCCCTGTCCAAGAACAACATGGTGGTTCCTGGTGGCACGCTGGACAGCGGCCAGGGCTCGTTCAACGTCGAAGTGCCCGGCCTGATCAAGAACGCGCAGGACGTCTACACCCTGCCCCTCAAGACATCGGGCGATACGGTCGTTACGTTCGGCGACGTCGCCACGATCACGCGCACTTTCAAGGATGCGACGCAGTATGCGCATGTGAATGGGCAGCCGGCCATTACCCTGGGTGTGGTCAAGAAGCTGGGCACCAACGTCATCACCATTTCCGATGACGTGCGCCGGGTTACCGAGGCCTTCACAGCCGATTGGCCAAAGGGCATCGAAACCAGCTTCCTTATCGATCAGGCTGACTCAACCAAGGGCCTGTTCCGCTCGCTCGAAGCTGCGGTGCTGACGGCGGTTGCGCTGGTGCTGATCACCTGTATCGCTACGCTGGGCGTTCGCCCCGCCATCATGATCGGCATGTCGATCCCGATCTCCTTCATGATCGCTTTCCTCGTCGTCCAGATGATGGGCATGACCATCAATATGATGATCATGTTCGGGCTGGTACTCGCGGTGGGCGTGCTGGTGGACGACCCCATCGTGGTGGTGGAATATGCCGAACGAAAACTGATGGAAGGTGTCTCCAAGAAGGAGGCTTTCATCATGGCGGCGCGCAAAATGTTTGTGCCCGTGGTTTCGGCTACCTTCACGACACTGGGCGCTTTTGTGCCCTTGCTGTTCTGGCCGGGTATCATCGGCAAGTTCATGAGCTACCTGCCCATCATCGTTATCGTGGTGATGTGTGCGTCGCTGGTATCCGCACTCATCTTCATGCCCATCATCGGCGCGCTGATTGCCTCCACTCATGTGGACCCCAAGGCCAAGGAAGCCGCGGACATGGTGATGTATGCCGACAAGTTCGACCCCAAGAAGGTTGGCGGGTTGACAGGCATGTATGTGCGCACGATGCAGCATCTGCTGCACCAGCCGCTCCCCACATTGGGCATAGGCTTTGCCATCATCATCAGCATGTTCGTGATCTACGCCAGCAGCAACCCGACATCGGAAGCTTTCCCTGCTTCGGAGCCCGAGTTCGGTACGGTCAACGTCATCACCCGCGGCAACTACTCGCCGATCGAAATCCGGGATCTGCTGGTTGAAGTCGAAGACCAGATCTTGCAGGTCAACGGCATTCAGGACGTCATCATGAGCTTCGGCGGTGGCGGTTCGGGCCTGGGTTCTGGTGGCCCGCCGGACACTGTTGGCTCGTTCAACCTGCAGTTGCTGCCCTACAACGAACGCGACAAGGCTGCGGTGATCTTCCAGAACATCCGCGACCGTGTGGCCGGTATCTCGGGCCTCGACGTCCAGATCGCCGCCCAGGAAAATGGCCCGCCGGCCGGCAAGGCCATCAACCTGCGTGTTGAAGGCACTGTCTATGATGATATCGCTCCAGCCGTAGCCAAGCTGCGGAACTATATCGAGAATGATCTGGGCGATACCATCGACATCGAAGATGGGCGCCCTGCCCCCGGCATTGACTGGCAGGTGACGATCGATCGCGAGGCTGCTGCCAAGTACGGCATCGGCGTGCGTGAACTCAGCCCCTATGTGCAGTTGGTGACGTCTGGCGTGAAGCTGGGCAGCTACCGTCCCGATGATGGTGGTGACGAGCTCGATATCCGGGTCCGTCTGCCTGAGAGCGAACGCACATTTGATGCCCTCGACTCGCTGCGCATTGTTACGGCTCAGGGGCTTGTTCCGGTCAGCAACTTCATCCAACGCACCGCTGTGCCCAAGGTGGCAAATATCGCTCGCCGCAATGGTGTGTATGCGATGGGCGTTGCTGCCAATCTAAACCCCACCAATGCGGCGGGAGAACCAGTCACCGCAGATGCCAAGATCGCGCAGATCAAGGAATGGCAGGCCACGCAGGACTGGCCCGCGTCCGTTGAAATCGTCTACGGCGGCGCTGCAGAGCAGGTTGATGATACCAACACGTTCATCATTTCCGCATTCGGGGCAGCGATGTTCCTGATCTTCCTGATCCTGCTGCTGGAGTACAACAGCTTCTGGCAGGTGCTGGTCACGCTTTCGACCGTGATCATGTCGCTGGGCGGCGTATTGATGGGCATTGTGATTACCGGGATGAGCTTCTCGGCCATCATGACAGGCCTGGGCATCGTTGCCCTGGCGGGCATTGTGGTGAAGAACGGCATCGTGCTGATCGACACCTACAACCACTACAA
>JAHJOS010000126.1 GCA_018820005.1 Alphaproteobacteria bacterium
CCGCATCCGCTGTTCGCCAGCTTCATCGCCGCGGCTATCGATCAGAGCCGACTGGTCTGATGCATATCCGCACGGAGCGCCTGCTGCTCCGGCGGCCCAAGCCGAGTGATCTCGAAGCCTTCTTCGGGATCACCTCCAATCCCCTTGCCATGCGGTACTGGTCGACGCTGCCGCATGCCGATCTCAGCGTGACGAGCACCTGGCTCGACAATATGCTGGGCCGCGAGGCGACTGGCGGCCAGCACTTTGCCATCGAGTTCGACGGCAAGGTAATCGGCGAAGTGGGGGCCGGGCGTCTGCCCGACTTTGGCTTCATCATCGACCCCGACTTCTGGGGGCACGGCTTTGCCACCGAGGCCTCTCGCGCCGCCATCGCCCACATCTTTGCCGTCACCGACACACCAGACCTCAGGGCCGATGTCGATCCGCGCAATGCCGGCTCGCTAAAGACCCTGCACAAGCTTGGTTTCGTCGAAACCGGCCGGGCCGAGCGCACGTTTCTGCTGGGCGAGGAATGGTGCGACAGCGTCTATCTGACGCTGGAGCGGCCGTTGGCCTGGACCAAAGCGGACTTGGCCGGATAGGGCGCGCATGCTAGCCAGAGACCAGTCAAGCCGGGAGCCGCCCATGGCCGAGATCATCAATCTGCGCATGGCGCGCAAGCACAAGGCCCGGGCCGACAAAGCGGCCCAGGCGGCACAGAACCGCATCAGCTTTGGTCGTACCAAGGCCGAAAAGCAGCTGTCAGCCGCCCAAAAGGCGCTGGCCGACAAGAAGATCGCTGGGCACCAGCGCGACGACAAGGACCAGGAAACGCCATGAGCAAGATCGTCATCATCGGCGCCACGGGACACATCGGCACCTATCTGGTGCCGCGTCTGGTTATGGCCGGCCACGCTGTGACCACCGTCAGCCGGGGCAGGGCGCAGCCCTATCAGCGCAGCCCGGTCTGGAACCATGTGCAGTCCGTCGTCATTGATCGCGAGGCCGAGGAAGCCAATGGCACTTTCGGTGCGGCCATTGCCGCGCTGGACGCCGATGTGGTCATCGACTGCATCTGCTTTACCCCGGCCAGCAACACCCAGCTGGTCGATGCCCTGGCCGGCAAAGTCGCCCATTTCATCCATGTCGGCACCATCTGGACCCATGGCACCGCCGCCGTCGTGCCCACGCTTGAGTCGGCGGTCAAATACCCCTTTGGGGACTATGGCGTCGCCAAGGCTGCCATCGAGGCCGATCTGCTGCGCCGCGCGGCCCTGCAGCAATTCCCCGTCACCATTGTTCACCCCGGTCACATCGTCGGCCCCGGCTGGGCGCCGCTCAATCCGGCGGGCCATTTCAATCCGGCCGTATTCAGCACCATTGCGCGCGGCGACACGCTCGCTCTGCCCAATTTCGGGCTGGAGAGCGTGCACCACGTTCACGCCGACGATGTCGCCCAGATCATTGAACGCGCCATCAACAACCGCACCGCTTCGGTTGGCGAAGCCTTCCATGCGGTATCCGGCGCCGCCGTGACGCTGCGTGGCTATGCCGAGGCCATGTATCGCTGGTTCGGCCACCAGCCCCAGCTCAGCTTCGCTCCCTTTGAGCAATGGGCCCAGACCCAGGATGCCGACGAGGCCAAGGCAAGCTGGGAACACATCGCGCGCTCGCCCAACTGCTCCATCGACAAGGGGCGGCGCCTGCTGGGCTACGCGCCGCGCTATAGCTCCCTGGAAGCGGTTCAGGAGGCCGTGACCTGGCTCATCGCCGATGGACAGGTCACGGCGCCAGTAAGCTAGGCGTTACCAGTCGACCTGGCAGACCCCGCCATGCGGGGCGAACTGCCGGCTGTCGGGCGTGTACTGGAAGATCTCGATCTTGACCCCATTGGGGTCAGCCGTCCACGCCTGCCAGGTGCCGTCAACGCCTCGCTTCTTGTCGGTGATATCTACGCCCTTGGCCCGGATATGGCTCAGCAGGCCATCGAGATCGTCTGTTTCAAAGCAGATGTGGTTGATTGGATTGCTCTGCTCGAAGCGGACCTGCGCCGTCTTGAAGACCTCAACGAAGGTGCGCCCGCCCACATCAAGGTAGAACCCGATCCAGTCGTCGCCGCGGTTGAAATCAAAAGATTTCTCCAGCCCCAGCACATCGACATAAAAGGCCTCGGTTACGGCCAGGTCCTCGGCGAATATGCATGTGTGGGCGACCTGCTTGATGAATGTGTGGCGCATACGTCCTCCTCAGGAATTGCCCTCTGGTATTAACGCTAATCCAGTCCATGAACAACCATCCGCTGCTCCACAATGGCTCCCGACACCGCCCAGAACGCATTTTTTGCCCGTGCCCTCTTTTCACTGTCATGACCTGCGTCTAACAGAGAGCCAGCAATCGACTGATCCCACACCAGAAGGGCTTTCCATGTCTTCCATCATCCACGTCACCGGCCGCCAGATCTATGACAGCCGCGGCAATCCCACGGTCGAAGTTGATGTTGTGCTCGACGACGGCAGTTTCGGCCGCGCTGCAGTGCCCTCGGGCGCCTCGACCGGCGCCCACGAAGCCGTCGAACTGCGCGACGGTGGCAAGAAGTACAATGGCAAGGGCGTCACCCAGGCCGTCGAGAACATCAATTCGGCGATCTTTGACGAGATCCAGGGCATGGACGCGCTCGACCAGCTCGGCGTCGACCAGGCGATGATCGATCTCGATGGCACCCCCAACAAGTCGCGCCTTGGCGCCAACGCCATTCTGGGCGTCTCGCTGGCCGTGGCCAAGGCTGCCGCTGAGTCCAGCGAACTGCCGTTCTACCGCTATATCGGCGGCCCGAACGCCCATGTGCTGCCCGTGCCGATGATGAACATCATCAATGGCGGCGCCCATGCCGACAACCCGATCGACTTCCAGGAATTCATGATCATGCCGATCGGCGCCCCCTCCTTCTCGGAGGGGCTGCGGATGGGCTCGGAGATCTTCCATACGCTGAAGA
>JAHJOS010000127.1 GCA_018820005.1 Alphaproteobacteria bacterium
ACCATGGGCGCCGCGGCTTCCGCCGGGGGCTTGGGCCGGTCGCGCACTTCGGGATGTCCGTTGACGGTGACGTCAGCGATATAGCTCAAAAGCTTGGTCGCGCGGTCCTTGCGCGGCTTGAAGTTGAACAGCTCGGGCGTCGTATCAATGAAGCGCGTGGTGTAGCGGTTCTCAACAAAATCGGGATGGGTGATGATGTTCTCAAGGAACGCCAGATTGGTCGAGACGCCGCGAATGCGGAACTCGCGCAGCGCGCGGTGCATGCGGGCGATAGCCTCTTCGGCAGATGGCGCCCAGCAGGTGACCTTTTCCAGCAGCGGATCGTAGAAGCGGGTGATGACGGCGCCGGCATAGGCCGTGCCGCCATCAAGGCGCACGCCAAAACCGGTCGCGCCGCGATAGGCGGTGATGCGGCCATAGTCGGGAATGAAATTCTGCTCGGGGTCTTCCGTCGTCACGCGGCACTGGATGGCATTGCCGTTGAGGTGAATGTCTTCCTGCAGCGGCACGCCGCTGTCGGGCGTGCCGATGACAGCGCCATCGAGCAGGTGGATCTGCGCCTTGACGATGTCGATACCAGTCACTTCTTCAGTGACGGTGTGCTCCACCTGGATGCGCGGGTTCACCTCGATGAAGTAGAACTTGTCGGTATCGGCATCCATCAGGAATTCGACCGTGCCGGCGCCGCGATAATTGGCGGCATTGCCCAGCCGCACCGCCGCGTCGGTCAGTTCCTTGCGGACCGCGTCGCTCAAATAAGGCGCCGGCGCCCGCTCAACCACCTTCTGGTTACGCCGCTGCACCGAGCAGTCGCGCTCGAACAGATGCACCAGATTGCCATGGTCGTCGCCGATCAGCTGCACCTCGACATGGCGGGCCCGTTCGACCAGCTTTTCGAGATACATCTCGTCCTTGCCGAACGCCGCCTTGGCCTCGCGCTTGCCTTCGCTGACTTCGCTCAGAAGGCTCTTTTCGTCCATGATGCGGCGCATGCCACGCCCGCCGCCGCCCCAGCTGGCCTTGAGCATAAGCGGATAGCCGATTTCGGCCGCCATTTTCTTGATCGCTTCCGGGTCGTCCGGCAGCGCATCGGTGGCCGGCACCACCGGCACGTCCGAGGCGATCGCCATATTGCGTGCGGCAACCTTGTTGCCCAGGTCGCGCATGGTCTGCGCCCGTGGGCCGATGAAGATGATGCCCGCTTCCTCACAGGCATCGACGAATTCCGGGCTCTCCGAGAGCAGGCCATAGCCGGGGTGAATGGCGTCGGCCCCCGACAGGCGCGCAATGCGGATATATTCCTCGATCTGCAGGTACGCCTCGACCGGGCCCTTGCCCTTGCCGATCAGATAGGCCTCGTCGGCCTTGAAGCGGTGCAGCGCCAGCTTGTCTTCTTCGGCATAGGCCGCCACGGTCTTTAGACCCAGTTCATTGGCGGCGCGGAAAACGCGAATGGCGATTTCGCTGCGATTGGCGACGAGGATTTTCTTGATGGGCATCAGTGTCCGTCCGAGCAAGAGGGGTTGAGGACCGTGCGGTCCGGCTCAGCTATGTGCGAACGGTACGGCCGGGTGCCCGGCTGCACCGCGGATAATCTATCGTCTAGGACCGGGTCAGATGGCCGGCCAGATGGCTCATGTCGTACCCAGCTTCTGCCGCTTGCGCGATGATCGTGCTGGGGTCGGTTTCTCCTGCCTGGCTGAGCGCCCACAGGGTCGTGGAACGCGTCCCTGACCGGCAGAAGCAGAAAACCGGACCTGCGCTCCCCTCGAGCACCTGTCTGGTCTGGGCGACCATGTCGGGGGAAACCCCTTCACGGCCAAGAGGAATGGCATGATAGGCCAGACCGGCGGCCTTGGCGGCCGCTTCGATATCGGCCCCCATGGGCTGGTCTGGTGATTCCCCGTCGGGGCGGTTGTTGACGATGGCGACGAACCCGGCAGCCTTGAGAGCGGCGACATCTTCAGGCCAGATCTGCCCTGAAACACTGACGTGGTCGTTGATCCGCTTCAAATCCAAGTCACTACTCCCCAAGTCACTTCACGCAAGGCCACGAACCGGCTTCCTCATACCCCTTATATCCGTGCGCGGGCTCACGACGCAACCGGGTGCGCGCGTCTGCTGTCGTCATGCTGTCATGCAGGCGCCGCGTGGTTTCAGGCGGCGTTGGCCACCCCGTTGCGCCCCAAAGGCTGCGGCCGCCCCAGCAGAAAACCCTGAAATCCGGTGCAACCGGCGACCTGCAGCAGCGCCAGTTCTTCGGCCGTTTCCACCCCTTCGGCAATGATGTCCACCGGCAGCGCCCGCGCAATATCGCAAATGGCCGAGACAATGATCGCATTGATCCGGTTCTCGCCCATATTGGACACATAGCTGCGGTCGATCTTGATGATGTCGAAGGCAAAGCTGCGCAGATACTGCAGGCTCGCATGCCCTGCCCCGAAATCATCGATGGCGATGCGGATGCCCAGCGCCCGCAGCGCGTCGACCTGGGCCAGCTCCACCCCGCCCACCTGCAGCGCCACCGTCTCAGTGATCTCGGCGATGATCTGGGTCGGATCGGTTTCCGCCTCGCTCAATATCGCGGCAAAGCGCGGCGCGAAATCGGCGTGGCGCAGCTGTGCCGGCGACACATTGACCGCTACCGGCGTGCCCAGGCGGGGCAGGTCGCGGCAGGCGCGGCGCAGCACCCATTCGCCCA
>JAHJOS010000128.1 GCA_018820005.1 Alphaproteobacteria bacterium
CGACGCCGGTGTCTCCCAAAGAGGCCGAGGATGACCCAAGCACGGCTGTCGCGACTGTTGATGCCGAAGTGGCGCCCGCGCAACAGGCCCGGACCGAGCCGGTGGCGCCTGTGGCTGATGCGGCTACATCGGCCGTGGTCGCCGAGCCGGCGCCTCTGCCGGTGGCGCCCAGCCCGGCTGGGAGCATTGTGGTCAGCCGTGGGGTGATCGCGCCGCAGATGATGGAAGAGTCCATGGTCGCGGGGAAGATGATGGCGGGCACGCCGGCGCCTTCCGTTCTGGTTTCGCCGATGGATGCACGCTCTGGCGACAGCTTTGCCAGCTTCGAGGAACAGCGGCTCAAGCTGGTAGCCGAGGAGCCGGTCTCGACCTTTTCCATCGATGTCGATACGGCCAGCTACAGCTATGTGCGGCGGGCGCTCGAGGATGGTTATGTGCCCGAGCCCGACGCCGTGCGCATCGAGGAGATGGTCAACTACTTCCCCTATGACTATCCCTCTGCGACCAGCGCCGAGGCGCCGTTCAAGCCCACGATGGCGGTGTTCCCCACGCCATGGAACCCCAAGACCGAGCTGCTTGAGATCGGCATCAAGGGCTATGTGCCGCCGGCCGATGGCATGCACAAGCCAAGCAATCTGGTGTTCCTGATCGATACCTCCGGCTCGATGGACGAAGCCGACAAGTTGCCGCTGCTCAAGCGGGCCTTTGGTTTGCTGGTCGACCAGCTGGGCGCTGAGGATACCGTGTCGATCGTGGCCTATGCCGGCTCGGCCGGGGTGGTGCTGGAGCCCACCAAGGCGGCACAGAAGGCACGGATCCTTACCGCACTTGACCAGCTTTCTGCGGGCGGCAGCACGGCAGGCGCCGAGGGCATCGAGCTGGCCTATCGGCTGGCCGATGAGGCGCGGGTGGCCGAGGGCACCAATCGGGTGATCCTGGCCACCGATGGCGATTTCAATGTCGGCATCGATGATCCGGAAAAGCTCAAGGATTTCATTGCGGGCAAGCGCCAGAGCGGGGTGACGCTGTCGGTGCTTGGCTTCGGTCGCGGCAATCTCGATGATGCGACCATGCAGGCACTGGCGCAGAATGGGAACGGCAATGCCAGCTATATCTCGAGCTTCCGCGAGGCACAGAAGGTGCTGGTGGCCGAGCTGGGCGGCACGCTCGACATGATCGCCAAGGATGTGAAGATCCAGATTGAGTTCAATCCGGCGGTGGTGAGCGAATATCGATTGATCGGCTATGAGACGCGCATGCTCAACCGCGAGGATTTCAACAATGACGCGGTTGATGCGGGTGACGTCGGCGCCGGAACCAGTGTGACGGCGCTCTATGAGATCACGCCGGTGGGGGCGGGCGGGGCGTTGGTCGATCCGCTACGCTATGGCACGGAACAGGCTGGGGCGACGCCGGCTGGCAGCGGCGAGATCGGCTTTCTCAAGATGCGCTACAAGCTGCCAGACAGCGACGTCAGCCAGTTGATCGAGGCGCCGGTGACGCCGGATCTGGTCTATGGCGACATTGCCGATGTCAGCGATGACATGCGCTTTGCCGCTGCGGTAGCCGCCTTCGGGCAGAAGCTCAAAGGCAGTGTCTATGGCGGCAGCATGGACTGGTCGGACATTGCGACCCTGGCGCAGTCGGCCAAAGGCGCGGACGAGGGCGGCTATCGCGCTGAATTCATTGCGTTGGTGAAGACGGCAGGGCTGCTCAAGCCGGACGGGGCCCAAGACTCGGCGGTCGATTGCGCCACCGATAGCTGCCCGGCAAATTGAAACAGAAAGGGGGCCATGCGGCCCCCTTTCTCATTCCGTTTTTGAACCGGACAAGCCGGCCATGGCGATCGTTGGTGCTAGGTCAGCGGCTTGAGATTGGCTTCGATGGTGGCGCGGCGGCTTTCGAGGAACGGCGGTAGTGCGAGGCTTTCGCCCAGGGTTTCCATCGGTTCATCGGCGGCAAAGCCGGGAACATCGGTGGCGATCTCGAACAGGATGCCATTGGGCTCGCGGAAATAGAGCGAGGTGAAATAGAAGCGCTCGACTTCGCCCGAGGAGCGAATGCCAGCGCGGGTCACCCGGTCTATCCATAGCCGCAGACTATCCTGGTCGGGGGTGCGGAAGGCGACATGGTGCACACCGCCAGCACCCGGACGAGCCGGAGCCAGAGTCGGATCGACCACCACATGCAGTTCGGCGCCGGGGCCGCCGGGACCCATCTCAAAGACATGGGTTTCGGCGGTGTGGCTGGTCGTGGGGTAGGAGCGCACCTTGCGCATGTTCATCACCTGGGTCAGCACGGCCTCAGTGCGGTCGAGCCGCGGCACGGCCATGGAGATCGGGCCCAGGCCGATGATCTGGCGCTCGGCCGGCACGGGCGACTTGGCCCAGGGGATGACCTTGTTGGCTGCGTCGATGACCATGCGGAAGCGCTGACCTTCGAAATCCTCAAAGTCGAGCGAAAGCTGGCCGTTGCGTTCCTTGATGGCACTGGAGCCGACATTGTGGGTCTGCAGATGCTCTTTCCACCACTTCAGGCTCTCCTCGCTGTCGACACGCAGGCCTGTGCGGCTCACGGTATGGTTGCCGCGCTGCTCGCGGCCGGTGTCGAAGTCAAAAAAGGTCAGGTCAGCGCCCGGCGAAGCGACGCCGTCGCCATAAAACAGGTGATAGGCGGTGGTATCGTCCTGATTGACGGTCTTCTTGATCAGCCGCATGCCCAGGGTCTGGGTATAAAAGGCCAGGTTCTTGCTGGCCTGTGCTGTAACAGCGGTGAGGTGGTGGATGCCGCCCAGTTCAAGGGTCATGATGTGTCTCCTGTCCATTGGGGTTGGGTGATGATTGCCTTGCCCGAAATGTAGTGCAGCTCGGTGGCTTTGGGCAGCGGCACGATCGGGACAGACCGGTATCGATTGTTGAACAACCCAAGATGATAGAGCGTCGGGGCGGCAAGCTGCTTGACAGGCGGAAACGCCAAACCTAAATAGACCGCACTTGCGCTGCGCTGATCCGTCGGCGGCGCAAAGCCTTATGGCGGAGTAGCTCAGTTGGTTAGAGCAGCGGAATCATAATCCGTGTGTCCCCAGTTCAAATCTGGGCTTCGCTACCATTCAAACCCCCGGGAAACCGGGGGTTTTTTATTGCGGTTGATTTCGCCGAGGCCTCATCTCAGGCCAGCGCAACGACTGATCATCCCATTGAAATCATTAGAAAATCATCCGCTCAGGACTGGCGCGGTAGCACATTTTCAGAACAGCCATCTCCCCCCCCAAAATCTGGGGTGAGCGCTATGTGTGAAACGGCAGGTCGGGCCTAATCCGTGTTTGCCAAAGAGGGCTCCAGCAAATTGTGAGTCTGGACTGCCCCTGGGCTGGACGACACTTGGGACCTTGGCGGAAACCCCGCCGTCCTGAGATTTCCGGCATGGACCGTGTCGAGGCACGGTTAGGAACATCGGGTGAGCCGGACGGTAGGCCGGCTGCAGATCCCATCGCGGTTATTCGACAAAACAAACGAGAAGCCCAAGGGCCGCCACTGAGTTGGCCATTTATGGGCCCGAGGGCGCAGATAGATCAGCAGCCAGGCGACGACATGCCCTCACCGTTAGCGCCATGATGGTGAGCGTCGTGCCAGCGATGCCGCTCGTTGGGAAGGCGCTGGCGTCGGTGACCAAGAGGTTGGGAATGTCCCAACTGCGGTTCCACTCATCGAGTACTGAATTATCCGGCGCCGAGCCCATTCGGGCGCCACCGGCTTCATGGATGGCGGCGCCCATGATCATGGTTTTGGTGAACATCTTGCGGAAGAGAAAGCGGCTGACAGGATTGGCCTCGGGGTAAGCGCCGCGGCCTTTTTCGATGAGACCAAGGGGCGAGCCGATGAATTCGAGTTCGCCGCCGGTGCCTTCGACCATTTCGGTGAGGGTCTCGACTTCGCGGCGGAGGGTGTTCTTGTCGTCCTCGCCCATTTTGCAGCGGATATGGGGCGCGGCAATACCCCAGGCATCCTTGACCCTGGGGTCGAGTGTGATGCGGTTGTCGATATCGGGCTGCATGATGCCGAAGCCGAAGAACGACAGGCGCGCATCGCCGGCGCGATTGGTGGGGTAGCGGCCGATGCTGCCCTGGTAGTTGAAATCGCTGGCGGCCTCGCCATTCTCGCCGACGAAGCGCGGCACGAAAATGCCGCCGGATGGGCCATAGAACGGATCGGCAGGCGCCGTGTCGGCGGGGGCAGCGCCCTTGGCCTTGAGATAGCTGCCGGTTGCGACGCAGGGCAGTTGATCCATGAAATAGCGCCCGAGAAGGCCCGAGCTATTGCCCAGGCCCTCGGGGTGCTTTGCCGTTGCCGAATTGAGCATGAGGCGAATGCTTTCGACGGGCGAGGCGCAGAGGACCACGGCAGAGGCGCTGATGGTCGTGCGGGCGCCGGACTTGCGGTCGATCACTTCGGCGCCGGTGGCACGGCCGGTGTTGGGATCGGTGAGAACGCGGCTGGCGATGGTGTTGTACTTGATATCGAGATAGCCGCTGGCGATAGCGTCGCGCAGGGGGCGGAGAACGCGGGTCGGCTCGGGGCCGATATAGCGCCAGGAGATGACCTTTCGTTCGGGCCATTTGCCTTCGAGGTCGGTCTTGAACGTTTCTTCGGCCGGCGTCAGCCTGGCCTCGTGGCTATAGACGCTGTCGGGCTGGGTCGGGACATTGTCCTGGCGGCCATAGATGCCGAGGCATTCCTCGACCTCTTCGTAGAAGGGCACGATTTCGGCATAGTCGACCGGCCAGTTCTCGCCCTTGCCGGTGCGGGACTTCATGCGGAAATCGTCGTCGGTCCAGCGCAGCAGGCAGCGGCCGAAGACGTGACTGCGCCCGCCGGCCTGGCGACTGCGGATCCAGGCGAAGGGGGCGTCCTTGGGGGTGGTATAGGGGTTTTCGCTATCGTTGACGAAGTGGTGGCGCATGCGCATGTCGAAATAGACGGCGCGGGACTGCACGCTTTGGCCGGTCAGTGTCGCCTTGGCGCGCTGGCGCAGGTTGATGTCGGACTGGCGGATGGTCTTTGCCGCGTTGAAATCCTTGGGGCCGATTTCCGGCCCCGCCTCGATCAGCACCACTTTGAGCCCGTGGGCAGTCAGTTCCTTGGCGGCGAAAGAGCCGGAGGGGCCTGAACCGATGATCATGGCGTCATAGTGAACTGCAGACATGTGAGATGACTTTCGAGGCGAGAGAGACGGGTTCAGGCTGGGGTTTTGCCGGCGACGACGCGGCCATCGACCCAGACGGTGTCGATATTGGCGCGGGTTGCCCCGTAGAGGATTTTTTCAAAGATGGCGGCGGGGTCGGTGAGGCCGAAAAGGCGAATGCCGCCCGCGCTGGCCGTGGTGTCGATGGCCATGGCGTCAAAGCGCTGGCCGACTGCGAAGGTGCCGATGGGTAGATCGAGCGCCTTGCCGCCGCCTGCCGTCGCCAGGTGAAAGGCAGTGACAAGGCTGACGGCGGAGCCGGGGCGTCCGCGCTGGTCTTTGGGGAGGGCGGGATCGACGCCTTCTTCGAGCATGCGCGAAGATTGCACGGTGGTGAGGCAGGCATTGAACATCGAGGCCGATGGGCCGCCCGAGATATCGGTACCGAGACCGACATGGACGCCGCGTTCCAGCGCTGTGCGCAGCGGGAAGACGCTATTGGCAAAGTAGATGTTGGAGAGGGCGCAATGGGCAACGCCGCTGCCACGGGTCGCGAGGCGGTCCATGTCATCGGTGGTGAGGAAATTGCTGTGGGCCAGAATGGTGTGGCGGGTCAGGAGGCCGAAGCTATCAAGGGCAGCGGCGTCGGTAATGCCGAAGCGCTGCAGCACGTGGCCATGGGCCCAGTCGCTTTCCGAGCAGTGGGTTTGTACGTGGCAGCCGCATTCGGCGGCTAATGCGCCAAGCCCTTTGAGGGCATCGTCGGTGCAGGAGGGGATAAAGCGCGGCGTGATGACGGGCAGAACC
>JAHJOS010000129.1 GCA_018820005.1 Alphaproteobacteria bacterium
ATGCCTGCCTGCGCCCAGGGCTTCGCCCGCACGATGTTCCAGAACGGCAATACGCCCACCAGCAGCAGAAACCCGGGCAGGAACACGCCAACCAGTGCAATGGCAGCCCCGCCCCAGCCCTGCGCCACCGCGCCCAGATAGGCGGCGAAGGTAAAAAGGGGACCGGGCATGGCCTGCGTCGCGCCATAGCCGGCCATGAAGGCATCGCGGCTGACCCAGCCCCGCGCCACCGTCTCGGTCTCAAGCAAGGGCAGCACCACATGGCCGCCCCCGAACACCAGTGCCCCGGCGCGATAGAAGCCGTCGAACAGGCTGAGGCCGGGGTTCTGGACGCCTGCCGCGAGCAGTGGCAGGCCCACCAGCAGCAGCGCAAACAGGGCCAGCGCGATCCATCCGGCGCGCCGTGATACCGGAAACGGCACCGGGCTCTTTGGTTGCTCTCCATCCTGCCGGCATAGCAGCAGCCCGCCGGCCATGCCCATGCCGATCGCCAGCACCTGCCCGATGGCGCTGGGGAGCAGCACAACGGCGGCAATGGCAACAACGGCAATGCTGGCGCGTTGCCGGTCGGGCGTCAGCGTGCGCGCCATGCCCCAGACGGCCTGGGCCACCACTGCGACCGCCACCAGCTTGAGACCATGCAGCACGCCTTGCGCCAACGGCCCGTCGAGGGCAGTCGCCGCCATGGCAAAGGCCAGCAACAGCAGCGCCGATGGCAGGGTAAAGGCCGCCCAGGCCGCCAGCGCGCCCAGCGGCCCGGCGCGCAACAGGCCCAGCGAAAAGCCGACCTGGCTGGAGGCGGGCCCGGGCAGGAACTGGCACAGCGCCACCAGATCGGCATAAGCGGCTTCATCGACCCAGCGGCGACGCAGCACCAGGTCGTCGCGGAAATAGCCCAGATGGGCGATGGGCCCGCCAAAGGCGGTCAGGCCCAGCTTGAGAAAGGCGCCAAAAACTTCGCCGGGCGTGCCGGAGGGGCGATCGGTCAGGCTATCCATCGACGGCTCCAGGCTAGTGCTACTTCTGCAGCACGATTTCGGTGTCGCCCTTATGCTGGAAGCGTGACGGTATGACGAAATCGCTTTGGCCCGCCATCTGGCCGCCATTGCCGCAGAAATCGTGGCGGTTGGCCCGGCCGACAAACACATCGAGCCGGCGCAGCGTCTCATCGACGGCGATCGATTGCTCATGCGGCGTTTCAACCAAGAGGCTATCGAGCGCAAAATCGTAGCTCTGGTAGCGGTAATTGAGCGCCCGCACGAACCAGGCGATATAGGCATTGTTCTCGGCCTTGCGCGCCGTCACGTCCTCCCCCGCTGTCGGCGGCAGTTGCGGCGCCAGCGTGCCAAGGGCTGCGGCCCGCTGCTGGTCCACGGCGATGACGGCGCAGATGGCGGCAAAGGTGGTGGGCAGGGTTTCAATGTCGATGGTGGCGTGGCTGCCCACGGTGCTGTAGCGGGTGCGCGAGGATTGATACTGCGTCGATTTCAGCCAGCGATAATAGCGGTCGGTGCGATAGCTCTCGTCCTTGGGCGGGATGATGCGGGTGCGCTGCAGTTCCACGGCGCTGTCGAACAGCCAGTCCTTGGCATGGGGCGCGACAAGGAAGCGCCAGACGCGATCGTGCATCTCCTCTTCCTGGTCGGTGACATTGAAGCGGGAAACCGGTTCCTTGCGCGCGCTGGCCAGCATATTGCCGGCCATCGGCATGGCCGTATCATGCAGCAGCCCCGGCGTTGCGCGGCCGAAATCGCCGGTCGGACGGGCGACACAGGCGGCGGCCAGGCCGGCCAACACGACCATGGAGAGCACGCGCAGGCAGGCGCGGCCGCAGTCAGCCACGCTTGCGCTTGGATGGCGGATCGATCGTTCTGGTCGGCAAAGCTGTCGTCCCGCGTTCATAACGCACTCCGGTGAACATCAGGATTTTTGCGTCGCCAGGGGCCTTTTTGCCCGGCTTGGTCGCGGTCCGTCGTTCGTTGATACTGAAGAGCTTAGCCAAGCTATCCTCCGTGGATTCCCCGCTCCCCCTGTCCCTAGGGGCCGCGCTTCGTGTTGCAAATCAGTGAACACATTGCCCAAGCGTCCACTGCGGTCATTAAGAGATCGTCAAGGTTAACAGTCTGCTAACGAATTGGCGGCAAGAGTGGGCGGGCATCAAATGTGATGCGATTCCGATATGACGGTCCCCGCGATATGCTTGGTTTTCAGCCTTACGAGACGTTTCAACTGCTGATCGAATCCGGTGGTGTGGACCGAACGAACACGCTGCTCATCGCCGCCTGCGATGCCTATGCGCGTCGCGGCAAGGCGACCGCTCCCGAAATGGAACAGTTTGAGGCGCTGGCCACGCGCCTGTTCCCCATTGCCGGGCCACAGGCCAGGGCAAAGGGTGCCGCCATCCTGGGCCGCGCCGCCGTGCTCTCGCCGGTGCTGGAAAACCTGGTGGTCGAAAACATCGGCGAAGACCTCATCACTTTCCTCACCAGCGCGATCGAGCTGAGCGAGCAGACCATGCTCGAGATCATCTCGCGCTATGACGTTCCCGCCGCCGCCACGCTGGCCGCCCGACCCGACCTCTCCAATGTCGTGCTCGCCAAGCTGTTCCAGATGAACTCGCGCAAGGTCTATCGCGCGTTGGCCGCCAATACCCATATCGTCCCGCGCGGCGCTTATCTCAGCGCCCTGGCCCGTTCGGCGCAGATGGATCACATGGTGGCCGAATCGCTGGCCAAGCGCAGCGATTTCGATGCGGCCCTCCTGGCCCCGGCCTTCTTTGATCTGTCCGATACCGATCGCCTCAAGGTCATCCAGGCCTTTGCCCATCGCGAGACCCCTGTCGCGCCCATCAAGAAGACCATCGAGCTGCTGACCGTCGCCAATGCGGAACTGACCATGGCGCTGATGAAGCTGTTCTCGGAGAACCGCCGCCCCGAGGTGACCAAGCTGCTCAGCCAGATCACCGGGCTCGACGAGGTGCGCTGCGGCCAGATCGCCCACGACGTCACCGGTGCGTCGCTGTTTGTCATCCTGCGCGCCTTTGGCTGCAGCGCCTATGACGGGCTCAAGGTGCTAATCCACGCCACCAGCCACGACAGCGAGCGTTCGCGCGCCCTGGCCGATTTCGCCACCATGTTCGGCAATGTAACGCCCGATTCGATGGCCTATCTGATGAGCGCCTGGCGCGGCGAGGTGAACCTGCTCGAGCTGGCCAAGCCCGAATACAAGCCCTTCACCGAAACCAGCCGCCGCACACCCGCGCTGGCCCCGGCGCACAATCCGGTGGTCGAACAGGCCATCGAGGCGCTCGCCCGCATCGGCATCAAGCGCGCCAGCTAGGCGCGCTGCCAGCATTGCCGCTCATTTGACGACGTCGATGCCGATGTCGTCGCCGCGCATATCGAGGCTGAGCACCCAGAGATCGGGATCGAACTCGACTTCGCGGGCGATGCGCTCACGCACCTTTTGTGACTCCACCCGGCTGAAGCGGCATTGGAATACCAATGCGGCCGCGTTGTCCTGCCGGCTGACGATGGGCGCGGGGGTAAACAGCGAGACGGTGCCGTCCAGGTGATCGACTTCGATGAACACCTGGCCCGCTATCGGGTCGCCGCGGCGCGAAACCACGCACATATTGCCCAGGTCGTTATGACGCCGGACAAACACCCCACACCATAGATCGCTGCGGAGCAGGCTCACCTAGATCGTGGCGCCGGCGTTGCGCAGCAGCACCACCAGGTCCGGCTTGACCTGGCCGGTCAGCTTGTAGCTGTTGAAATTCTCGAACTCGCGGATGGCCCGGGCCGTGGCGTCGCCGGGATGGCCATCGATAGTGCCATGATAAAAGCCCAGGCTGGCAAGGCCGCGCTGGATCTGACCGACCAGTTGCGCATTGTTTGCTGGATCGACCGGCGCAGCCGCGGGCGTCGTGGCGGCAACTTGCTGCACGACCGGCGCGAGCTGTTGCACCACGGCAGGGGGCTGGCTGGTCAGGCTGGTGGCGGGGCGCGGCTGGTTTGAAATAGCCGGCAGGGTGGCGCGCGGCGCCAGCGGCGTGGCCGGGCTGGAATCAAAGGCGGCCACAATGGAATCGATGGTGCTTTCAGCGGCATTGCCCACCACATCGACCACATTGTCGACGGGCGTCAGCGTCTGGGCCTGCTGGGTGGCCATGCGCTGGGCGGGCACCACCACGGGCTGCTGCACCACGACGGGGGTGGGCTGCGGCTGCACGGCCGCGACGGTCTGCGTCACAGGTGGAGCTATGGTCTGGGCCAGTGGCATGCGGCCGCCGGCGTCTGAATTGAGAATGGCGTCTACCACCGGCGGCGTCATTGCGCCGGTTGGCGCAAGGCCGTTGCGTTCTTCGAAGGCGCGGATGGCATTGGCCGTGCGCGGTCCATAAAAGCCGTCAAGCGTCCCCTGGAACAGGCCCAGTTCGGCGAGCTTCTTCTGCACCGCGAAGGCCTGCTTATTGCCCACCGGCTGGTCGGGAATGACGGTTGGCGTGGTTACACTGCCGGTCGTTTCCGTGCTTGCCGCCGGGGCGGGTGCGGGCGCGCTGCTGCGCTCGGTCGGCAGCACCGGCAATACTGGCGCATTGGTCTGCGGCACAACGGCCAAGGGCGCTGTCGGGGTCGGCGAGAAGAACGGGGCCGGATGCCGCATCGTCTGGAAATAAAGCGCATTGCTGCCGGCAAGGGCTGTCAGCGTGACCATGGCCATCAGGCCGGTCGAAGCCAGCGGCGCCCGCATATAGTGCGACAGGGCCCAGCGGGCTGTCCGGCCGAGAGCGCCTGCAAGGGCGCTGCCAGCTGCCAGTGGCAGATGAGAGAGTGTGCTAGCCGTCATTGCGCTTTTCTTTTTTCGTCTTGCCATGGGGTAATCTGAGCGGCGACCGGTTCTTTGCGGATGGGGGTGATGGTGGCAGTCTCTTCGGCTTTTATTGCCGGACCGTTTATGGGCAGCAACACCGTCATGGTTGTCCCCGCTCCAATTTCGGACATGGTCCTGAGCGTGCCATCATGCAAGTCCAACAGGCCCTTTACGATCGACAATCCCAGCCCGGTGCCTTCGAAAGGCCGGTCCAGACCGTTGTTGGCCTGGAAGAACGGCTCGCCGACGCGTGCCAGCGATTCGGGTGCCATGCCGACGCCGCGGTCCGTCACCGACAGATTGATCGACTGGCCCTGCCGCTTGATCGACACCGTCACGATGCTGTGCGGATGGCTGAACTTGACCGCATTTGACAGCAGGTTGAGCAGGATCTGGCGGCAGGCACGTTCATCGGCCAATACCGCAGGCAGGCCGGGGCTGACGTCTGCCACCAGCTCGATATCGCGTTCGCCTGACATCATGCCCACCATGCTGAAGCAGGGTTCGAGCAGGTCCTGGAGCTGGAAGCGTTCAGCCTGCAGCTCAAACTTGCCGGCGTCGAGCCGCGACATGTCGAGCAGCATGCGCACCACTTCAAGCAGGTGCTTGCCGCTCTGGTGGATCAGGCCGGCATATTTCTTGTGTGTCTCGGACAGATCGCCACCGATGCCGCTGGTCATCATTTCCGAGAAGCCGACCACCGCGTTGAGCGGGGTGCGCAGTTCATGGCCGATCGTGGCCAGAAAGCGCGACTTGGCGCTCGATGCCTCTTCGGCGACGCGCCGTGCCTCGGCCATCAAGGCCTCGTCGTCCTTGCGCTCGGTGATGTCGCGCAAAAGGGCCACAACTTCAAAACGCAGGCTGTCGTCCTCGTTGTCGAGCACGGGCGACAGGCAGATTTCCACCCAGATGAAGGTCGGCACGCTCGTGGCGGCATGCGGGTCGTCGCGCCGCATCCGGACTTCGATCTTGCGCGCCTGCCCACCCTGGTTGGCATCGGCAAAGGCGGTGAGATAAAGCGGGCGATCGAGCACGTGCAGGCGCTCGCCAATGCCGCTGCCGGTCAGTTCATATCGACGGCAGCCGAACAATTGCTCGGACGAGCGCGAGGCCAGCAGCAGTTCGCCATCGCTGGAAAAGCGGATGACGGCATCCTGGACGTGCTCGATCAGGTGCCGATAGGCCGTCACCTGCGATTTGTCGTAGACCTCATAGGCGGTGCCGATGCGCGAGGCGGTGTTGATGACCAGGGCAACGCTGGCCACGAAGGTAATGGCGCAGGCCAGCATATAGGCGCCGTCTGCCATCGCAACGGTGGGCAGTGCCAGCACCGAAGCGCCGGCGCCAAGCACCACGATGCCACCAAGCAGCGCCCAGCTCTGCTGCCGCAATGGCTTGCGGCCAACCAGGGCGGCCAGTACGGGCGCCAGCAGCGCCACGCCCAGACCCACGTCGCCCAATTGACTATCAACCAGCGTCAGCAGCAGGCCCAGCAAGGCAATGGTATAGACCTGCCCGGCGGCGGCCTGGTCGAACTGGCGTCGCTGATGCAGGGCCAGCGTGATCATGCCAGAGCCCAGGCCGATAAAGGCTACGACAAAGGGAAGTGCCGCGCCCACGATCAGGAAATAGACCGCCAGCGGCATCGCCAGCGCACTGCTGGCCATGGCGATGTAGGCATTGATGGCGAGCGTCTTGCGGCGCAGCATCTCGGGACGATGTCCGCTGCCGGCAACCGCCTGGGAGATCTCTTTGCTTGCGCTGAAAGAGAACGGGCTACGCATACGCACTACTCACACTGACGGCCCCATTTTCATGGTGCCGTGGACACCTCTAGCGTGATCCAGCCGGACCGCGCACAGCCTGAATCGGGTTCAGGTCTTGTTGGGGACACAGTGGCGTCCAAGAGCTAAAGCGCCCTTAAATGTCTGACCCGTAACGGGTTGATGGCTTCATCGGGCGCCGGTTTTTCCGGTTAGCGTAAACAAGGCGTTGCACTTGGCAGGGCGGTCGCGCGCATTTGCGTCAAATTTTATCGAAATGTCCCAATGGCGCTTAACAGGGGCTGCCTAGTGTGGTTGCAACGGGGCGACAAACGCCCTGACACAGTTTTTGAGTACGTCAATGTTTGTGGTTATTCGATCTGTCTTCTGGCTGACCGTGGCCTATCTGGTGATCCGGCCGGGTGCCGACCTGCCCGACACTGGCGCCATGGCGGCACAGGCCATGGCCAATGGCAGCCAGGTGGTCGCCGCCCAGATCCAGGCAATGCCCTGCGACAGCCTGCAGTGTGTCGGCGGCAAGGCTGTGCTGGCGGCAACGCTGCAGCAGAGCGCGGCGGCAAGCACGGTCAAGGCAGCAGTTCCCGCCGACAAGATTGCCCCTATTCCCCGTCCGCGACCGGACAGGGCTGGCTGACCGGTTCACACCGGCGCGCCGATCCCATCCCAGGGTAGCCTCGTTTCCCCAAGCGACGCTCTCCAAAGACCCTGGTACTGCCCCAAGCACGCTGCCCCGTGCTTGGGGTTTCTTTTTTCTGCCCGCTTGGCCCTCGACACGCCCCCCTGGCGCCGCTTTGTCTTGCGGGTCGGCGCGCGGCCCCCTAGATAGTTGGCATGACCGAGCCAGCCGCCTTCCAGGACATTGCCGAAAACCTCTCCTTTCTTGACGACTGGGAGGATCGCTATCGCTATCTGATCGAACTGGGGCAGGCATTGCCGCGCCTCGACGAGGCTGAGAAGTCGGACGCCAATCGCGTGCACGGCTGCGTTTCGCAGGTGTGGCTGGCGGCCAGCACCGCCCAGAGCGATGGAAAAACCATCCTGAGCTATCGCGGCGAAAGCGACGCCATGATCGTGCAGGGGCTCGTCGCGATCCTTCTGGCCCTCTATTCGGGCCGCCCCGCCGCCGAGATCGCCGATACCGATGCCATCGCCATCTTCGACAAGCTGGGCCTGCGCGAACATCTGACGGCCCAGCGCTCCAATGGCCTGGTCGCAATGGTCAACCGCATCCGTGCCGAAGGCCAGGCACTGCGCGGCTAGTTGTCGCTGCGCGACTAGTCATCGCTGCGCGGCTAGTCGTCGCGGTGTTCGGGGATTATGGGCAGCCGCTCGCTGAGCCAGGCCCGATCAATGCCCCGGCTGGTTCCCACTGCCGTAGCATCGAGCCCCCAATGCTGGGCCAATTGGCTCAGCCCGATCCGCAGCACAAGCTTGGCACTACGCCGTGGCCAGCGCCGCGCCGTCTCGATGTCCTGCAGGCCCCGCCCCAGGCCGCAGACGTCAAACAGCACATTCCAGCAATCGGCGGGGATCACCCCGGCCAGATGATTGAGCCGGCGCCGCGCATCGGCAGCACTATCGGCCAGCTCACCCTGCCCCGATGACGCCGACCGCCCCACCCGCGCGGGGTCGTAGGACATGGTGACCCGCTGGGCCAGCCGCGCCCGCCCGATCAGCGTTTCGAGCCGTTGTGCGGCGAGCAGGTGGTGCGGCGCCAGAAAAGGCTGTCCATCGCCATCGCGGCCGATCGCCAGCCGCCCCAGTCCAGACCCGCTAGCGGACATGGGATTGCCCCCTGTCGCGGGCCGCTTCAAGCCGCCGCTCATAGCCGCTGACCTCGTCGTCAAACGCGGGATCATCGCGCAGGTCTTCGATCACGGCGCAGGCGTGGGAGACTGTTGTCCTATCACGTCCAAAGGCCAGGGCGATTTCGCCAAGTGTCTGCCCCAGCACCACATGGGACAGATACATGGCTAGCTGCCGGGCCCGCGCCGTCTTGCGCCGGCAGCGCGATCGATGCACAAGCAAATGCAACGGCACATTTTTTTCGCGGGCAATAAGGGCAATCGCGTCGGTGCAGTGGTCGGGCGACGCGCCGGTCATGGCAGCGCGCGGGATGGGGTCGAGTGCGGAAAAGGGGTGAAACATCAGCGTACCTCGTCAGTATCAAGGAATTTATTCCTACATACTGAACTTGGCAAGCGGGATGGGGATAAGTGGGATAACTCTGTGGGTACCCCACAACGTCAAACGGCCGCCCCAGGGGGCGACCGTTTGACACTAGCTGTCGCCGGGGTTCGGGCCACATCTTGGGGTGTGGCGGGTCGAACGCGACGTTTCGTGGTGTAGGCGCGGTGCGCCGGTCAGGCCGCCTTGCGGCCCAGGCCATTGTCCTTGGCCAGCTTGGAGCGCGTCGCCGAATAGCTGGGCGCAACCATCGGGTAGTCTGCGGGCAGGCCCCACTTCTCGCGGTATTCTTCCGGCGAGAGATTGTAGTGCGTGCGCAGGTGGCGCTTGAGCGACTTGAACTTCTTGCCATCTTCGAGGCAGATGATGTAGTCGGCCGCCACAGATTTCCGGACCGGAACGGCGGGCTTGAGCTCTTCGACGGGGACAGCAACTTCATTTGTCGAGAGCGAGCGCAGAGCGCCGTGAACTTCAGAGATCAGCTTGGGCAGATCTGCGGGGCTCATGGCGTTATGGCTTACGTAGGCGGAGACGATCCCAGCACTGAGTTCGATCAAGTCTTGCTCAAAGCCGGCTCCCGAACCGGTGGTCTCATTCATAGGTCAACCTTTCATGTAGTCAGATAGCCAATCGTCCATTTTTGGCCAACAGGGTCTACTACGACCATTTATTGCGCCAAACAAGCAGCCAAAAATAAATTGGCTGCACTTATTACTTACTCTGTTGGCGGCGTATCGCTGGTAGTCGCAGCACTAAGCTCATCAATAAACATTGTGGTCTGAGTATGATAACCGCTCAGATGGCTTACTCTGGCCAGCAGATGGGCCGATACTGGTGTTGTCAGCACAAGAAAAAGTGCGCCAATGACAGCACGCAGCGCCACGCTGCCGTCGAAACTGAGCAACGCAACCGCTATCAGGATCATGCCACCCCCCACCGCGCCTGCCTTGGAGGCGGCGTGCATGCGGGTATAGAGGTCGGGCAAGCGCAGCACGCCCACCGCTCCAAGCAGGGCAAAAGCGGCGCCTGCCAGCAACAGGATGCACCCCAGGCAGGTCACGACCATTTCTATCATGGCGGGTTGTCTCCGTCCTTGGGACGCGACAGCTTGTAGCGCGCCAGCGCCACCGTCGCGAGAAATCCGAGCAGGGCAAGACTGATGGCGATGTCCAGATACAGCATCAGCCCGGTACTGATGGCGATGGCGGCAACGAACCCCATGGCGGTGACCGTCAACACGTCCAATGCCAGGATCCTGTCAGACAGGGTGGGGCCGATGATGACCCGCACGATCGAAATCAGCATGGCCAGGCCAAGCATCACCAGGGCGATGGAGGCGCTGAGCGACACCAGTTGGTCAGGGCTCATTCAAAGACCTCCCGTACCTTGCGTTCAAAGCCATTGGCGATCTCGGCGATCAGCTGGTCGCGGTCCGTCAGATTGAGCACATGCACATAGAGCACGCTGCGATCTTCGGACACGTCCACGCTCAGCGTGCCCGGGGTCAGCGTAATCAGATTGGCCAGCAGCGTAATCTCCTTGTCGGTGGTGACCGACAGCGGAAAAGCGACGATGCAGGGCCGCAGCGCACTGCGGATATTGGGCGTCAGCACTATAATGGCCACGCGAATTGCCGAAACATTGAGCTCCCACAGGAACAGCAGCGCCAGCGATATGATGCGACGGAGCCGCCGCAGCACGCGCGGGTTGGCGACCCATCGGCGCAGGATCAGGCTGACGAGCAGGCCAATGGCGGCGCCGAGCAGCAGGTTGAGCG
>JAHJOS010000130.1 GCA_018820005.1 Alphaproteobacteria bacterium
GTTTTCGCGGAAGGAACCCGACTGCTTGAGCAGCACGTCGATCAGCGTGGTCTTGCCGTGGTCAACGTGGGCGATGATAGCGATATTGCGCAAGGACATATGGATCCGGCCTGTTTGGCATGATCCCAAAACCTTGGGCCGCGAAAGGGGCGGCGGCAAACGGCTGAACCATGCAGGAATGAACACGCACCAACGCCCCGCAAGCGAGCGGGATTGGCGCATTTGGCGCTGCATTACAGGAAGAAGTGCTTTTCCACAAGCGCAGGGCACACAAAGCAGGGTTGCGGTTAACTCGAACGCATGCTGCGTGCACGCAAAGACCCCGCCGCACCAGGGGGGGTGCGGCGGGGTTTGAGCAGGCTCGATTACGCCAGGAAAGGCGTCGCGGCAGCCAGCACTGCCGATTTGCTCATCGGCTTGTCAAAGGCGCCATCCCAGCCGAACTTGAGGCCGATCCGACGCACTTCCGAGGCATGGCGGGCTTCAACCGAATGGATCTGCAGGGCCACGGTCAGCACTTCCTTGGACCCGACCAGATTGCCGGCCTGGCCCTTGTAGGCGGCAACACCGAGATCTTCAAAAGTCTGGCTCAGCGCGAGGAACGTATCGAAATTCTCGAACACGTCGGCATATTTGCCGCCTGCGGTGAAGTCGACGCCCGGTGCCTTGACGGCAGCCGAACCCAGAACGCCCTTGAGCAGCTTCACATGCGCGGTTTCATGCCCGCCGATGGTGTGAAACACCGTCTTGTACTGGCTTGGGATCACGCCAGACTTGTTGCCCATGTCGTAAAACGCCGCTTCGAGATATTCCAGCGTCAGGGCGAAGTTGAGGGTATCCTCGATCACCTTGGGCAGGGTGGCGCCAAACGCCTGGTTCGATGCCAGGGCCAGCACCAGTGGCGCGCTGGTCATGATGCCGGCGGCCCTGGCATATTTGGCAAAGACATCGCGGCGACCGCTGACGATGGTGTCGGCCAGTTCAGGCTCGATAGCGCCCAGAATACTATTGTTGTTGCTCATGGCAAAAATCCTTATGGCAGGGTGGCTGCGGTGACGGGCGTGGTGATGAAAGGCCCGGCGGCCTTGAGCACCTTGGAGGGCAGCAGAGCGCCATCCAGGCCCTTGCCATCGACATGGCCACGGCCCACGGCCTCGGCGCTGAAGGGCTTGAGCAGATCGGAAATGGCTGCGGCGTGGCGCGCTTCGATCGACACGATCGATCCTGCCGCCACCAGATAGTCGGTGTTGGAAATCAACTGGCCGGCGCCGTTATAGGCCGCAACGCCCAGGTTCTCGAATACTTCGGCCGTGCCCAGAACGCTGGCGCGGCTGGCAAAATCGACGGCAGAGAAATTCACTTCCAGCGCGCCGATGGCCTTGCGGCCCAGTGCCTTCTTGAGGAAATCGCGGTGGGCGATTTCGTGGTCGCGAATCTGGGTCAGGATGCGCTGGTCATTGACCTGCATGCCCGAGAACGGGGTCTTGAGCACCTGGATATAAAAGGCCGCTTCAAGCTGCTCGAGCGCATAGGCATAGTTGAGCACGCCGATATCGCCATCGCCCAGTTCGGCGCCGAGCGCCGCCGAGATACCGAAATTGGGCAGCATGACCCCGGCGATGGCGATGGTGGCGCCTGCCCCGGTCCATTGCAGCAGATGACGCCGTGTCAGGCTTTTCTGGTGTTCCATTTTTTTGAAGTCTCCCTTTGGGCTCGGCCATCGCGTGGCCGGCAACTAAGGGAAGCAACGGGGATGCAAGACGAAGGTTGCGCGATTTACCGCACATTAACCCTACCGCAGGACGAAACCTTTTTGCCCGCCACACCGTTTCTTTCGCGCGCGACACAGCCTGCTGCGTCGATCGGCTCAAAAAAAACGCGGGAAGCGCTCTGCTTCAGGACGCCTTGCGGCGGCTCTGCGGTCGCGCCGCGTCGGCCAGCAGCAGATTGATCAGGGCATTGGGCGGCAGTGGCGGCGAAAACAGGAAACCCTGTACCTCGGTGGCGCCCTGTTCGCGCACCAGCGCCAGTTGCGCTTCGGTCTCGACGCCCTCCGCTGTTGTCGACATGCCCAGCGACCGTCCCAGGCCGATCACCGCCTGCATGATGGCCTGGCTATCCCGACGATCGGTCAGATCATGCATGAACGAGCGATCGATCTTGATCTTGTCGAACGGGAAACTGCGCAGATAGCTCAGCGAGGAATAGCCGGTGCCAAAGTCATCCATCGAGATACGGACGCCCATCGCGCGCAAATCGTGCAGCGTGCGCAGTGTCGATTCGCTTTCGGTCAGCAGCAGCGATTCGGTGATTTCCAGTTCCA
>JAHJOS010000131.1 GCA_018820005.1 Alphaproteobacteria bacterium
AGCGCGGCATAGAGCGGCAGTGGCTCGCCGGCAAACAGCGCGAACATCACTTCGCCCTCAAGGCGCAGGGCCAGCGCGGCAAGGACGCTGTTCTGGGCGTCCGTCAGGTTCAGTTCGCTGCAGTCGAGATAATCTGCTGGATCGGGCCAGGTTTCAGGGTCGGCGGGGTCCGAGACGGGCAGTGGACTGAAAACGACCTGCCAGTCGCCATTGTCGAGCGGGGTCGAGTGGCTCGCAAATCCCTTGCTGGCCATCACCTTGTACAAGGGCTCAGGCCGAAAGCTGGCAATCAGCCGGAGACGTTGTCCTGCGACCAACCGGCTGACGGCTGCCATGATGGCGCCGAACGGGTCACCACCACCGGCCAGGATGGGCCGCACGTCGCATTCCAGGTCATCCATGACGCTTTCCTTCTTGTTCAGCGAACTGATTATCAGACCCGGCCCAAATTGCCCTATCGAACGACGACTGACTTTGTCGGGGCACAAACAGCAGGCCTTGATCCCCTAGACTCAAAGTCGGCTCATCAGAGCGCCGGATCGCAAGCGATCGTACAAGGCGGCGAGAACCGCCCCTCGCGCTGGGCCCTCCAGAGTTACCACGTCGCCAAGTAAACGTGCCAAGGCATCGCCGATTTCGGCAATCACGGCTGCGCTATGAAGTGGCAATGCGACCAAGGCACAGTCGAGCAGGATTTCGCCCAAGCGGTTCAGCGCGGGGAGGTTGAGCTCCTGCGCTGCGCGCGCCAGCCACTCTGCATCGATCTGTGGACGCCGCTGGAGGAACAAGGTCGCATGCAGAAACTCGGTGGCTACTTGCTCGGCTTGTTCCCATCGATTGCCTACTAATCGTTCCAGGGCTTGGCGTAGCGCTTGGTCGCGACGCAAACGTTCGCTGAACTCTCGCACCAGTTCTTCGATATCGGCGTCCTCGAAATAGATCGAGGGGGCAAAGGGCGGGCATGGCATTGTGGGAAGCGCCTTCCAGCGACGATACGAAATAGCTTCACACAGTGTTGTGCGTTGCGTAGCCGCGCAAATTGATCCCGCTCAAACACCCGGACGATTCAAGTCGCAGGCGTTGGCATTTCGTCCGGTGTCATTAAAAAGGGCGGCCAGCTATAGGGCTGTTACACGAAAAATTCTCCGCGAGCCGAAAGATCCCTATCACCAAGATCGTTTCGTCGATTTGATCGGGGTCAAACAGCGCCGCGCTACCAATGATAGTTTGCCGCCACCTGACCGGCCGCTACACTCCGGTAATTGCCATGAGAGCGGGTCGTTTGCGCAAGAGCTTTCGTGCGTTGCCGCCGAACAATGGGATAGATGTAGATTGTCGCAGTTCCTGCTGGTGCTCCTGCTGTTTTTTGCGCTGCACATGATCCCTGCCATTCCTAACGTGCGCGCCCGGCTCGTCGCCCTTGCTGGACGTCGCGCTTACCTGGTTGTCTATTCACTGGTGTCGCTGCTAATGTTGGGTTGGGTTTTCCATGCTGCCATGCAGCTTGACTATGTCGTCGTTTGGGATCCCGCTGCCTGGCAGGCCTGGTTCCCGATCGTGCTGACACCGATCGCCATATTCCTGCTGTTGGCGGGTTTGTTCAGCGTGAACCCCGCTTCGGTCAGCTTACGTGGACCTGCGGCTGAGCCGGGCGCGATCACTGCGATCACCCGCCACCCGGTTTTGTGGGGTTTTGCGCTGTGGGCTGGTAGTCATCTAATTCCCAACGGTGACCTCCGCAGCCTGCTGTTGTTTGGATCATTCTTTGCCTTTGCACTGTTAGGGATCTGGATGACGGAGCGACGGGCGAGGCGGCGTCTGGCCGAGAGATGGGGCGCTATCACCCGCAAGACATCAATTATTCCACTAGTGGCCATGATGTCTGGGAGTGCGCAACTGCG
The DNA here is from genome assembly GCA_018820005.1 of Alphaproteobacteria bacterium. GTDB lineage: Bacteria > Pseudomonadota > Alphaproteobacteria > Rhizobiales > Devosiaceae > Devosia. The sequence continues at coordinate 1,902 of JAHJOS010000131.1, forward strand.
CTTGGACGGACCACTCATTGCTGGCGCGTTTTGTAGCGCCGCCATCTCTTGCTGGCTTCTACTCGGTGGGCATACGGCCCTCTTTGGCGCAGATCCCCTGGCGATGACAACCCTTTAATGAATCCCCGATCTGCAGCAGCATCGGAGCCATCGGTCTATCTTTCGACAGAAGCTAGCGCGTGGTCGCTTCGTGCCCAAAGCAAAAACGAAAAAACAGGCTCTGGTTGACCCGGCGGACGCCTGGGCAATTCGACTGCAAAGCGCGCCGCCTCTTCAGCCAGTCTGGCCAAAGCATGAGGTGGGATTCCGATCTGGTCGAGTAGTCGGCTGCCTTGCGGTGCCGGCGGCAACTGGCGCAGCGAGCGTGCTGCCTTACCCGCATGCCGTAACGCAGCCGTCCACTTTCCCTCCCGGATCTTTACCCCGGTCGCTGCCAGCATGATGAGGCCTTTGAAAAGTGCGCGATCGGCAGCATTGCCTTTTGCGGCAAGCCAAAGTGGTTCCCAGGCTTCGTGCGCCTCCCAATAGTAGCCGTGGTTGAACAGATCGATCCCCCATTTGAGGGCGGTGTCATTCAGGTAAGGTTCATGCTCAAGCGGCAATGTTTCCGGGCCGTAGCTGTGACCGGTTGGGTCGCGCACGGGGTGAGGTTGATGGTTGCCCGGCAAATAGGCGTAGGCGGGGAACGTCCTATCCTGCAACAGGCGTGGTCGCGGCAAGCCGTCCATGGTCGTTCCTCCGCACGATACGCCCCGAATGGCCGCACAAATGATGGCGATAGCCGCCAACCGCGCTTATGGCCAAAAGTGGGTCAAGCACTTCATCGCGAGCTGCCAGTGGTCAGGGTTTCAATGTCTGCTGCGCGAACATGCATCAAAAGCGCGCACTGCGCAAAGCCGAGCCTTCCAGCTGATTGTACGCTTCAGCACCACTAGTTCTCACATCCATTATCCCGGTCTCTTGCAGTCTGTCCGCTTCGGTCCCAAGTCGCCAGCCAGCCAATGTCTGCTTTTACTATAATCTATTCCAAAAGCTGACCGTCTGAATCCCACCCCCATTCCGACCTTGCCGGCCAAAGCGCGGACAGCATCTGAGGCCGGGTCTCGGTATCTGCAAATGCAATAGCGTTGACTAATACATTAGCGTAGACTATTGAATCTGCATGAACCAGACAGCAACAGTCACCAGTGTCATGCGCGCCTTGGCCGACCCCACGCG
>JAHJOS010000132.1 GCA_018820005.1 Alphaproteobacteria bacterium
ACTCGATCGGTGGACGAATGCGTATGATGTTCACTACCTCACGATCGATGACGTCGTGCTCGCATTCCGACCGGGGCGCAGTGCCTCCGAGGTCGTTGCGATCCTTGCGTCGCTGACCAAGCGCAATCGCATCGCCGCGCGCGACGGGGAGAATGATGACGAAGAGAGTGACGGCTCTTCAGGTGGCTCCAAGACGTCGAAGCAAAAGCCGGGCAAGGCAAGCCATGACAACGCTGCTTCTGGGCAAGACAGCAGCAGTGGCGGGTGGAAACGCGACAAGCCGTCCGGGGCGGAAGTCATCCAGCCGGAGCCTTGGGGCGAAGACGGGAGCCCGCCGAGCCTCGCGATCGAGACGCTGCCTGGATACGGCAAGGCGAAGACCTGGGCGCTCGATCTCAAGGCCGACCTTGATGACTACCGAGCCTCGATCCTCACTTGGTCTGACATGAGCACCAAGCTGCTGCTCTCCGGACCGCCCGGGACCGGCAAGACGACCTTCGCGCGGGCGCTCTGCAACAGTCTTCAGGTGCCGCTGGTGGTCAGCTCCGTCTCGACATGGCTGCAGGGCGCGCATCTGAGCGATGTGCTCAATCGTATGACCCGGACTTTTGCCGAAGCGCGTGCCGTGGCACCCGCGATCCTGTTCATCGACGAGATCGACGGAATCGGAAAACGCCAGCCGGCGGAACGCGACTACTCTGACTACTGGAATGGCGTGGTCAACAAAGCGCTCGAACTGCTCGATGGAGCGGTCAAGGGCGAAGGCCTCATCGTCGTCGGCGCCACCAATAGGCCGGAGCAGATCGACGAGGCGCTGAAACGCTCCGGACGCCTGGAAACCCAGATCGAGATCCCTAGGCCTGATACCGCCACGCTGGCCGAGATCTTCCGCCATCATTTGGGCGAGGACCTCAAGCTGTTGGTCGCCACAGGGCAGGAAACAAACAAGGAACTGCCCGCGATCGCCGAGCTGCCCTCGGATACCGGGGGCAGCCTGAGCCAACAAACAGCGCTGAAGGGAGGTAGCCAATGACGGAGCAAGCCATGAGCAATTCCGGATCGCTCGAGAGCGACGTCCAATCAGTTCTCAAGCGTTTAGGGACGCGCGCTATGGGGCTAACGGGTGCCGATGTGGAGCGCATCGTACGCGAAGCGCGTCAGGTCGCCCGGCGTCAAAAGCGTCCTATCCAATACAAGGATCTGGATGACGGCATCCGCATGAACAGGCCAGAGCTTCCGCATGATCTGCGTTGGCGCTTCGCTGTCCATGAGGCGGGCCATGCGGTGGTGCATCATGTTCTCAAGCTCGGGCCGATCCAGGGGATCACAATCGATATGCCCGATGGCGGCTACAGTCTTCTAGCATTCCAGAGGTCCGGCAGTGATACGCTGAGCTATCGCGAGGACCTGCTGGCGATGCTGCTGGCCGGGCGGGCGGCCGAGCAGATTGTCTTCTGCTCCGTCTCCGTCGGCTCGGCAGGCGCCGAGGATAGTGACCTCGCACGCGCGACTAGGCTTGCGCTTGCCCTGGAGCGCAGTCTAGGCTTTGGGGCGGTGCAGCCGCTCCTCTACCGCGACGACAAGCACCCGACGCCAGTGCTCGATGCGCATCCGGATCTGGCCGCTCGGGTGCATGCGCGGTTGGACAAGGCTTTGGTAAAGGCGATTGATGTGCTCAATGGGAATCGGGAGACGCTTGATCGGTTGACGGCGGTGCTGTTCGAACAGCAGGTGCTCGACGGAGAGGCGGTGAGTGAACTTCTCAATAAAGGGTGATGGCAAGAGACAGGCGCAAAGGCAGCTTTGCGCCTCTAACTTTGGTTGTCGAGCGCGAACTGTGACAAAGAGCTTCTGCATGTGCGTCGGGTTTGAAAGTGTCTAGTCGGATAGTATTGTAATGTAGTTTGCAGTATGGTTTCAATTGTCTGTAAATTATCATGTTGATTGATTTATGCGCGCTTGGGATTTCAAGTGAATTTATTTCAAATACGATAAGGGTTACTTATCGGAAGGCAGAAACCCGCAGACTATTTATGCACTGTATGGAAACATAATGAGTATATAGCTTTCGCTTAACGAATCATTTACCATAATTTCAATGTCTTACGATCTCGCCAGATTGCCCATCCAGAGCTTGCTGCGGCCGATCTCCGAGGCCGCTGTCGCGCTTGCCCGTCTCGACGAGCGCATTGCCCGCTCCCCCGTCGGCGAGGGTTTTCTCGAGCGCTCGCATTTCCTCGACGCGCATGCCTCGCTCTGGGTCGACGGCGAACTCGTCCATCTCGAGGACCTCGTCCTGCATGATGCGCTTCGAGATATCCGCGCACCGACCCACGAACTCACCATCGCCCGCGACATCCTGAAAACCCGCCGCCGCATCGCCTCCCATCCACCTGGTTGGGCGCTCTCAGGCGCCGGCCTCGTCTCCCTCCGCGGGCGGGGGTGGCCCGCGGCGTCATCGGGTGAAGATGGGCAGGGCGCGCCGGATGCGAATGTCGAGGTGAGCGACGCTCCGACCGGGGTAGGGGAGGCGGAGGATTCCGACATTGACGGTCTGGGTGATGCCTTTGCCGCGATCGAAGAGGCGCGGAAGCCGGGTCGCGCCAAAAACGCTCCGGATAAGGATCCCTTCGTCTACGATCTCGACTGGGATGAGGACGAGCGGCTGGAGGAGTGGCAAGCCGTCCTTGGCCGGGCCCAGGATCTTCCACCCGTCCTGCAGGCGATCGTGGCGCTCGACGCCTGGAACGAGATCGCCGTGCTCCAGCATGCGCCCTGGCTCGGTCGACTGCTTGCCGCCTCGGTCCTGCGCGAGGGCGGCGTTACCACAAGCGGGCATCTCGTTGCGATCAATCTTGGCCTCAAGGCCATTCCCGTCGATCGGCGCCGGCATCGTGATCGGGAGACGCGGTTGCTGGCGATAAGTCGAGCGTTGATCATTGCCGCCGAGGCAGGGTTGAAGGAACACGGCCGGCTGGTGCTGGCGCGGCAGATGATGAGGCGAAAGCTTGAGGGGCGGCGGACGTCGTCCAGGTTGCCGGAGCTCGTCGAGCTCGTAATGGCAAGGCCGCTGATCTCGGCCGGTATGGTGGCGAAGACGCTTGAGGTGTAAGTCATTAACAAGGCTAGGATTTTCCAAGTCCCGAAAATGGACTTCGATACCGGTCCCGATCGGGTCAGAAGGAACTGAGATCGGAATTCTTCATAAAGGACCCATCAGCGACGCGCGATCGACATGCCGCAATGCAGCGAGCAGCACCAAGGGCGGATTCCAGCCTTTCGCTGCAAAAGCGTGGTGGGGGTGCGTCAACAGAGAGAGCTGACATTGAATTTGCCGAGGAACTCAGTTTCTTTCTGCACAGCCGCAAGGCGGCTTGGAGCCCACAGTGTGAATTTAGTTTTCCTGCTGCGTGCGCTCGCAGCGTGGAAAATGCTGCGTCGGCGTGAAATTCGGTGTTGCCGCGCGCCGGGAAAACCAGCCATTCGTGGAGAGCGCAGCATAGATCAGTGGCCGAATTTACAGACTGCGGACAAAGCCGCCTTTTGCAGTCGCAGCTATTGAAGAGGCAGTATTTCCCCGCATGTGCCGCTGAACGCATGTTGCAGCGCAACGGACTTTACCAACGTGGCCATTGAGAGAGTCAAAATTGGGCATTCCCAAACCAACTTTTCGCTGCACACTGTTCCAACAATCATGTCGCGGAGATAGTGTGATTTTGCTACGTTGGCGCGGGGAACCGCCCTTGAACTCGTGTTCGTCACGCAGTCGCTCAAAAAAGTGCTTGGCGGTGACCGTTTCGTGGTTCGGACTGGGGTCTTCCAGCATCCACTGGTAGATGACGTCAGTGACCCCATCCAGCTTGCGTCGTTTGATCTCCGCCAGGTGCCGATAGCCAAGCACTAAAAAAACGCATGATCTTCTTCACGCCGGCACTTGACACCCCAAGATGAACGGCTGCCGCAAGTTCGCTCCTGCCGCCACCACGCGCGAGACGGACTTCCCTGCATAGTTCCACTATCCACATATCCCCTCCGTCTCTGTTGCCTGAAAGGGTCAAAGTGGCAAAGTTTGCTCTGCCCGCAGCAAGACTATCCCGCAAATTATGTGCCAAACTTTTGCACTGCCATTCTCACTTACTCACATACCTGAAAAATAGAAGCGCCAGATTGTGGTGTCGAGCGCATACCATCCCCAATGCAGCAAAAATGAATAAACAAAACCATTTCGCATTTTCAGCATCAAATAGGGGGTGACTGCCCCGAAAAGGGTCGCCCCTATCGTGTATCTCAGGACGTAGAATGGATGGGCCCCGTTCAACACGAGGGTCAAATGAAATCCGCCAAACACAACGGCAGTGACGACCGCAATCTGCCGCGGCTTTAATTTCTGGGCCGCCAGTGAAACAACGAGTGCAGCCATGAGGATTTGTTGCAGATAGATTTCGATGGATTTGGGCAGGAAATACCAAGGCTCGGCGACGATAATTTCACTGACGCTAATGTCCGGTGGGATAACGGCCGAAGGAAGAAATGGCAGGATGCCGAATGCGAATAAGGCGCAAACGGCTATCATCAGGACAATGGCAGTGCGATCCTCGGCTGGAAACGTGAGCTTCCCCCATGTCGACAACCCAGGATGGAAGACCACCACCGCCAAGATGCACCACGCAGCGTAATAGAGACTAAATAGGCGCGGCCCTTCGTTGTATCCACCCGGCTTTTCCAGCAGATCGACAAGAACGAAGTAGCCGACGCTCGACAGGCTCCAGATCGCCGTGATCAAACCAATCACAAGAGCAAGGCTAAGCCATGTCGGCTGGAACAGATTCTTCAATGCATTCATTTACTTTATGGTGACGAGAAGCCGGAAGTGCCGCAATCAGTATGCCAGATGTCTTTTGATATCTGTAACGCTCCAAACCCGCACTTGCGTCGTGGTCAGGTCGCGAGTGCGCTAAAATAATCGTCCCAGCTTTGATGAGGACGACCTGCAGCGGCCTCATAATCGCTGGGGTTGTCAAGCGCGCCTATCCGAATGCCCTGATAGATCCCAGCGATGACGGTGCCGATGAACTCGCCCAGTTCGGCAACGCGGTCCGCCTTGTAGTCTTCGACCGACATCGCGCGATAGGTCAGGTCGGTGCCGAAGGCGCGGTTCATGTGATCGGCAAGCTCAGTCTGCGTAAGGGCCGCGCCGTGCAGGTTGTAGGCTTGGCCGTTGTGGTGCGCGCCCATCAACATGCTGGCATAAGCCTGCGCCAGCTCAGAGCGGGTCGTGTAGCCACATTTGCCGTCGCCCGCACAATTGGCAATCTCACCGGCGTTCCGGTAGGTGTCGATATATTCGACATCCGGCTCGATATAGATGCCGTTGCGCCCGATCACCCAATCCAGCCCGCTGGCGCGGATGTCGGCCTCAGTCTGCCGGTTGCTTTGGATTATCGGGGAGAAGCTGGTGCCTTCTTCGGCGCCCTGCACGCTGGTATAGACGATCTTCTTCACACCAGCGGCTTCTGCGGCGTTGATCACGTTGCGGTGCTGCACAATGCGCGCGTCCGGCGCATCCATGCCAGATACCAACAGCAGCGTATCGACGCCGGTCAGTGATGCCTTCAGTTGGTCGAGCTTGTCATAGTCGCCGGGGCGAACGTCGAGGCCCAGACCCGTCGCCTTTTGCGGGCTGCGGGCAAGACCGACGATCGGCTCGCGGGTGTTCATTCCCACAAGGGCTTTGGCGATATGGGACCCAAGCTGCCCGGTGACAGCGGTGACGGCAACGATCATGATAGTTCTCCAGATTTCGATGAGTTACGCCGCTTTGAGGCCGCGAAAGGCCTTCATGACCTTCAGTCCAGCCCGCAAGGCCCAGCCCGGAATTTCCGGCAACCACTTGGCGATTGCCGGTTGATAGGACGGGCGCTGTTTTTGCAGCTTTGCCCAGGCGATGATGCCCGGATAGCTGCTAAAATCAAAGCCGAGCATGGTCAGCAGAACGTATTGCGGCATCCAAGCAATATCGGCGAGGCTTTGTGTGTCGCCCACCAAATAGGAATGGTCCTTGAGGCGGGCTTCCATCTGGTCGCAGACCTCGACGAGCATCCTGCGCGCGGCCTCGATCTCGGCGGCAGAGAACCCCTCGACCGCCTTGATGTGGAACGCGAGCAGCTCCTTGTCGGGCTGGATTTCGGCGTAATGCCCCATTTCTGCGCGCTTTTTCGTGGCGCCGCCGGTGGTGCCATAGACCCAGGTCTTGATCGCCTTTATATGCAGCGCCACGGCCAGATCGACCCATTCGCGGGCTTCGGTCCCCTGCGCCTGATCGGCGGGCATCAGGGCCGGTTCAGGAAATTTTTCTTCGAGATATTCCATGATGTCGTTGGATTCGGTCACCACCACGCCGTCATGCACGATCGCAGGCACCAGACCCTTGGGGTTGATCGCCATATACCAAAGCTGGTTGTTTTCCTGATGGCCAAGGTCAATCTCGTGCGAGACCCATCCCAGACCCTTTTCCTCCAGCACAAGGCGCACCCGCATCGAGCAGTTTGAAATACCCGTGTGATACAGATGAATACCTTTGAGAGAGGTGATCTCGGGGATGTTGGGATGAAGGATCGGCATGTCTGTTTTCCGTTTGATAAAGGGGAGTGGGGGCAGCATTCGGTTCAACGCATGTTGAACAGTTCTTGATGAAACGCGTCGGCCGAAAGGCCATTTGCTAGAAGGTCTTGGCGCAGCGCCTGCCCGAAACCGGCGGGCCCGCAGAACCAGACAGAGGCGGTCTTCCAGGCTGGGATCATCTGGCGCAGACGGTCGGGCGTGAGAAACCCGTCCCTGTCATCGACCAACACATGCAGGGTGATACCCGCAGCCTCGGCATCGGCCTTCAACAGGGCCAGTGCTTCGGGCGAATGCTCTTTTGTGCTGTGGATCAGATCAATCGTCTTGGCACCGGCAGTCTGTGTCCCGTCCGTCTGGGCGAGGTCCTTCATTTTGGCAATGAAAGGCGTGATGCCGACACCCCCACCGATCCAGATCTGGCGCGCCTTGTCGTCCTGAAAGGTGAAACGCCCATAGGGGCCTTCGACAATGGCCTCACCGCCGGGGTGCAGCGTTTCGGGAAGAAACTTGGTGTAGTCGCCAAGCCCCTTGGTGATGAACAAGATCTTGCGGGTATTCGCATCCCATGCCGAGGCTATCGTGAAGGGATGCTTCCCCTCTTTGGGATCAAAGGTAACAAAGGCGAACTGGCCAGCGTCATGCCCCTTCCAATCCTGGCCCAAGGTGACGTTCACGGCGGTGGCTTGCAGGTCAGGGAACGTCCGAATGGTATCGATCTTGCCGGATACAGTGTTGCGGCGACCGATCTGTCCGGTCAGGGCCAACACCGCCGCGATCACGCCACCGATCATCAGCAGGCCAGAGAGAACACCAACGGGTGTGAGCCAGTCGTCAAAGGTCAAAAGCGGTGCGGAATGGACGACGACGCCGAGGTAGGCGACCGAGATCAACTTGTGCGTGGAAACGAAGTATTTGTAGGGAAACTGCTTGATCAGGGCGAGGGCAATCAAAACGACAGCGGCGTAGAAGGCCCATTCGCCGATCACTTCCCAAAGACCGCGCTGGGACATGAAGAAGCCCTCGACTGCACCCATTTCCGGCATCCCGGCCGGGGTCGCGCCGCGTTGGGGCGCGGCCATCAGGCCCAGGCTCACCATCCATTTCGGCGCCTCGGAGGACACCCAGTGAGCTACAGACATCACCAGTGCCATGATGCCCAACCATTTGTGCAACCGGTAGGATTTATCCAGACCGTTAAGCCAGGATTCCAGCCAGCGGATGCGCAGGGCAAGGATCATGCCGAGGCTCATGACGCCAGTGGCAATCACGCCGGAATACTGCACCAGCAGGTTTCGGATTGTGATGAAGTTCAGAGTCTCGGGAAAGGGCAAAGTCGCGGCCAGCCAGAGCACGGTCAAAAGCGCTGGAATGGCCCAAAGGGCAATCTTGATGTTCTTCATGGCTATGATCTTTCGATATCGTTTGGCGAGAAGGCTGCGTTGGACAGTGGTTTGCACATGGGTGTGCGTTATACGGGACCTGGACCTGACTCTGTCGCTGCAATGCGGCATTCATGTCGCTTGCGTTCAATATTCGTTGGCCCGGCCCACTGCTGCCAGCAGGACCGGGCCGCCGCCTTTATGGATCCAGGATGATGAGGTGCATGAACATGGTCTGGCAGTTTTCGACCATGTTCAGCGGCGCGTTGCGAACCCTGCCCGACCATTTCTCGATCATCTGCGTGGCACAGGCGTTCGCGGCGATCATGGCCGTTTCCTTGTAGGCGTAGTGCGTGGCGTCCGGAGCGTAGCGCATCGCCGCCTCTTGGGCCGCAGTCTGGAACCACTCGCTTTGCGCGATGCCCATCAGCGTCTGCTCCATGTCACCGATGAACGAATTGTAGGTCTGCATCAGCTCAGGCGTTCCGACGATTCGCTCATGTCCGACAATGACGAAGTTGAAGTCATATTGCGACAGAAGCAAGTCAGGCAGCCCGAATGCAAAAAACGGATCCGAGCTTTCGCCCCAGTGGATCCAGGGTGCGGCGTCCGGGTGGAACATATCGACCGCGAACAGGATCTTTTGTTCGGGTGCCCAGATCACGATGTCATCCTGCGAATGCCAGTTCCGGCCAAGATCTTTCATCTCAAGACGAAGGCCGCCGGTTTCCAGAACATACTCGTCATCAAACACGACATCCGGCTGTGGGCGCTTTGGATCATTGGCCACCGCGAGAAGGTCCGCCGTGTCCTGCTCGGCGATCAGAATGGCGTCTTCAGGGAACAGGTAGGCACCTTGGCTATGATCGCGGTGGTGATGTGAATAGATGACATGCGTAATCGGTTTGTCAGTCACCTGAGGGATCACTTCCAGCACGAATGGCGAAACATCCGGCTTTGGGTCAACGACAACAACGCCGTCATCGGTGACAAAAAACACCATGTTCTCAAAGTCGTCATGCACGAACCAAGCGTTTTCCGCGACTTGGTAATATCCATAACCGCTCTCTGACAACGGCGAAGTGGCGTATTCGCGGACACTGTACTGGGCCTTGGTCTTTTCGTAGTCAAACGGCTCTTGCGCCGCTGCAAGTGTTGGCAACAAGCCCATGATGGTTGTCGCTGCAAATATTCGATTGGCGTTCATTTCCACTCTCCGTTGCAAGAATTATGGTTTTCGCAGCGGCCCCATGCCGCAGCGTTTGTGGTTTCACTTGTCCGTCCGCATCATGCGATTGATCAGGCCGGTTTTCAGCACGTATTGCTGATAGAGTGCGCCAATTACGTGCAGAGCGAAGAAGCCCAGAAGCAGGAACTTCATGTTCACATGCAGAAAATCAGCCGTCGCGTTTCCGCCGAACCAGGCAGCGAGGCCTGTGAGCGGCAGGACGATCATCAATGTGTAAAGCGCGTAGTGAGTCAGGTGCGCGAGGCCTTTGAGGAGGGGGGACTCTTTCTCAGGCAAGGCAGGCACGCCGCGCTTTTTACGCAGGGCCAAACGCCAGACTGCGAGGGCGAGAATGAGAGAGCCACCGATCACATGGAACATCACAAGTGCGCTGATCACAGGGACCTCGGCGTTCTTGATGGCATCGGATGCAGCAACAATCGGGTCGTGAAGAACGAACTGCGCGATAATGAGAACCGCGACCACCCAGTGGAGTGCGATTTGGGTGCGGGAGTAGCCTTTGGGTGCCATGTGAGATGTCCTTATATGGATGGTGAGGGCGGCTGAAAGCCAGCCGCCCTCGGTGGGGTTAAGCGTGGTAAGCTTGGCTCACAGCAAAGCTGTCTTCGAACCAATGCCATAAAACCACTTGCCCATCCCGGACCTTGGCCCGCAGGGCGAAGGTAAAGTCACCCGTTTCCTTGCCAGAGTGGGTAGTGATCGCGTTCATCACGCCGAAGACGGCTACCGTATCGCCCGAGGCAAAGGCGTCGGTGTTTTCCCACTTGGTGGTTTGCAGGTTTTCGGAAAAGACACCGAGGAACGTGAAGATGTTTTCCTTGCCACGGGTCTCGCCGATCCACGGCAGGCTTTCGTCGCCTTCATTGTGCCAGACCATATCGTCAGCCATCAGTGCGCCCATCGCCTCCATATCGCCGGACCCCATCGCGCCCATGAAAGCCATGACTGTGTCGAAAGATGCCTGTGTTTGTTCGTCCATGTTCTGTGCTCCTGCGTGTGTTCCAAGAATGATCGCCAGCGACGCGCCGAGCGATGTTGTGAGTAGTGTTCTACGGTTCATTGTTTGCTCCTGTTTGGTACGCCGCGGACGGATCGCGGCGCGACGTTTGAATTAGAATTTGCCGGCTTCGTTGTGCGGCGCGTCTTCACCTGGCATTGGTGCAATGACGTCCCAATGCTCGACGATCAGCCCGTCTTCGACGCGGAAGAGGTCGTAAAATGCGGTGGGATCTTCGCCGAGCGTGCCTTCGGACATGGTGAGCACGAAGTTGCCCTCACCGATCACCTGATGCACCTCTGTATAGTCCATGCTGATGCCCTGTTCGGCCATCTGGGCCATGAAGGCACCAAAGCCATCAAGACCATCGGCGACCATCGGGTTGTGCTGCGCGTAGTTGGCTGGGTTGATGTATTGCGTAAAGTCGACCTGTTCGTGGTTAATCAGGGCGCGGGTGAGGAAGTTCTCGACAAGGGCCTTGTTGGCAGCCGTCCGGTCGAGGTCAGTAATCTCGGTCGCGCCGTCGATCTGGCTGCGGCCTGACGGGTTAAGGGGCTGCTCGGTAATCAGGTTGTCCCAATGTTCGGCGATCTTGCCATTCTCGACGCGAAAGACATCGAAACCGATGACCGGATCGGGGCCAAACCCTTGGTAGCGGGCATGCACGGCGATCATGTCATCATCGGCGATCACACGGATATATTCGGCGCTAAAGTCGCCGTTGCCGGACAGGAAGGCGACAACGCCTTTCTGTGCTTCGATCCCGTTGGCGAACATCTCGTTGTGCTGGATAATGTCGGTTGCGAAATACTGATCAACAGCGTCGACATCGCCCGCCAAGAGCGTGTTTTCCAGCGCCTCAAGAACGAATGCCTTGTTTTCCGCGCTGTCAGCAATCGCGGTGATTGGTAGTGCAACAGCGATAGCGGCGGTTGCCATAAGTGATTTCATAGTCATGTTATCTCCAGGTTTTAGGGGTGATTTGGTCAGGTTGATGGGGGGGACGCGTGGCTTAGCGCCATTCGATTTGCGGGTTCTCGCGGAAGGCGAAACGTTCGAGGTGACTGGCAATAATCTGTGCTGTTTTGTCGAGGTCGGCTTTGGTTTCGGCGGACACTTTCATGTCGAGCGCGCCGTCGTTCGCGGTCAATTCGCACTGTCCAAACGGTAGGTCGATCCGGCCGGTATTGCCGTCCAGCTCTACCGGAACCTTATGGCCGAAGTGCTTGCACAGCGTGCCGAGGTAGCGTTGCGCCTGTTCTGTCTTGAATGTCGTTTCTGCGTTCATCGGGGTGTTCCTTCAGTGTTGAAAACACATCTAGCCCCGTTGATCTGTTTCGAATATGGTATGAATACTGACTTCATAGTTCTGAAAAAGAGATCAATGATTAGCCACCTGTAACACATGGCCGTTTTTGCCCGCGTCGTAGATAAAGGGTCCTTTCGCGCCGCCGCGCAGGATTTTGGCGTGGCCCCCTCGCGCGTTAGCCAGACGATCACCGATCTTGAGAGTTTTCTTGGCACGACGTTGCTTTATCGCACGACACGCAAGCTTGCGTTGACCGGAGAGGGCAGAACGCTTTATGCGCACGTCACAGAAATGCTGCACAGCGCCGAAGCGGGCTTCAATGAGATCAACGCCAATACGCAAGATCCGGTGGGTGCTCTGCGCGTGACCGTTCCTGCGTTTCTGGCGGTGTCCGACCTTTCAACTGCCATGGCCACATTTATCAAGCGCTACCCGAATGTGGCCCTGTCCCTGCATTACAGCGACCGGAGGGTCGACATCATCGAGAACGGGTTCGATCTGGCCATCAAGGCCGGCACGCTTGCGGACTCAGCGATGATGTCACGCAAATTAAGCGCCATCTCTCGCGCGCTGGTCGCCGGTGCCGGATATGCCGGAGCCCGTCCTGTGCCTGCGCGGCCCGCCGATCTGGAAGACTGGGACTGGATCCAATACCAGCAGCGCTCTGACACGGTCGATCTGATCTCCGAAAAGGGCGAAACTGAAAGGGCCTGTCGCAAACATTTTCGGAGCGCGCGATTATCCCCTGAGCGTCCTCATTTTCATGCTTTGTTAATCTTTTGCAGTCCGAAGAGGCGCGCAAGAAAATCGTTCTGATCGTTGACAGTCCAACCGCCGGAAAAGCTGAAGCCTTTCCTCAACCACAGCATTGCCTCGAAACCCGCGATGGTTCGCCGCGCCGTATTGAAGGATTGGAAGCCACCGATCTTTGGCATGTTCTTCTTTACCCGGAAATGGTCACTTTCGATGCCTTGCTGGAGGTGCTTGGTGACATAGTGGACGGGATCGGGATGGAGGAGCCCATCATCAACCGACGTTTTGATCGTTGACGGGAAGGTGTTGGCCCCGTCGGTCCCGATCCTGGTCGGCGACAACAAGGGTTCGTCTTTGAGCATCTTGCGGAAAAACCGCTTGGCGGCGTCGAGATCGCGCTTAGCGGTCAACAGGAAATCTACCGGATTGCCATGCTTGTCGATGGCTCGGTACAGATAGCGCCATTTGCCGCGGATCTTGACGTACGTCTCATCGATTCTGACCGAGCCGCAATGGGGGCGCCTAAACTGCCGAAGCCGTTTTTCGATCATCGGCGCATAGGCCAATACCCAGCGGTTGATCGTGCTATGATCGACCTCAAAGCCCCGCTCGCGAAACATCTCTTCCAAGTCACGATAGCTGAGCGGGTAGCGCAAGTACCAGGCAACCGCCTGTACAATCAACCAGGCCTCGAAATGCCTGCCTTTGAAGTCATCCTTTGATTGGCGCTTCAGCTTCTCGGCAATAGCATTCAGAATCATGGGCTCGCTCCGCAACTTTCGGAGCGGCAAATTCCATGCCTATGGTCAACATACGGTTAAGCCCGAAAGTTTGCGACAAGCCCCCCTGAGATCTCAGTGGCATTCATCAGCTTGTCCGCAGCACGACCGCGAGCCCGTCGATTACCCGGGAGATAGACGCCATGTGCGCGATGCGCGCGCATTGTTCTGCCTGGCCGAACTGTGACTTCCGAGAAATATGGATACCCGGATCAGTGCGGCACGGATAGTTGTTGCTTGCGACACCAGAGAACACGGCCATGAAGGCAAGCACTTAGTTCACCACGGAAAACGCCCATCGCTATCTGGGCGCGCTTTGCAACCATTAAAGCGCGCCTCAGTGCCCTGATAGGACGACTTCAACTACGCTGCGCCCAAGCGGCGCCTTAGATCTGCATGTACTGACGGGAGGCGCGAGACGCTATGGTCAAGAATGTCTTACTCACCCTCTTCTGTCTCGCGGTGCTGGGCTCTGGTGGCTTTGCCGTCATTGCCTACCGCTCCGAGATATCGCCGATTAGCGCCTCTGATCTGCGGGTTTTCGATCCTGAGGTGGTGGAACAGGGGCGGCTGATGGCTGCTGCCGGGTTCTGCGCCGAGTGCCACAGCGTTCCCGGAAATGCGCCCTATGCGGGCGGCTACGCGATGGAAACGGGCTTTGGCACGCTGTATTCGACCAACATCACACCGGACCCTGAAACCGGCATAGGCGCATGGTCCGAAGAGGCCTTTCTGCGCGCCATGCACGAAGGGGTAGACCGCGAAGGGCGGCACCTTTTTCCCGCTTTCCCTTATGATCATTTTACCCTGATGACAAAGGCGGACGTCCGCGCGATTTATGCCTACCTGATGACCGAGGTCGAACCGGTTGCGGCCTCTGTGCCAGAGAACGGCCTGCCGTTCCCAATGAACTTCCGCATCTGGCAGGCAGGTTGGAAGCTGCTGTTCGTTGATCTGGGTCGGTTCGAACCGGAACCGGACAAATCCGCCGATTGGAACCGAGGTGCCTATCTGGTTGAGGGCGCGACCCACTGCGGGGCCTGTCACACGCCCCGCAACTTGCTCGGTGCAGAGATCAGATCAAAAGATTTCGGAGGCGCGGCCATCGATCGCTGGATCGCCCCCGCCCTGACCGCCGATAACCCTGCCGCGATCCGTTGGACCGCCGAGGATTTCACCGAGTATCTCAAGACCGGCGTGACCCGCGCACATGGCGTTGCGGCGGGGCCCATGGCGCCGGTGGTCCATGCAGGCTTGCAAAAACTGCCCGATAACGACCTGAAGGCGATCGGCACCTATCTTGGTGACGTGGTCGGCGAGCCGCAATCCGAGGCAGAGATCGAAGCCGCAATCGAGACAAGCCTGCGCGCGGGGCGGCCGTCCACCGGGTATCGGCTCGATCTGGGCGAGCGACTCTATGCTTCCGCCTGCGCCGCCTGCCACTATAACGCCACGCAAATCGTGCCGGGTCGTCCTGACCTTGGCATCAATTCGGTCACCCGGCTGGATGCGCCTGACAACCTCGTGCAGGTGATCCTGAACGGTGTCGGCAACGAAGAAGGAATGGCCGGGGTTGTGATGCCGGGCTTTCGCGCCGCGCTTTCGGATGACGAAGTGGCAGCAATTTCCGCCTACCTACGCGCTTCTCGCACCGAGTTTACGCCTTGGCCAGACCTCGCCGCAACCGTCTCGCGCATCCGCAACTCAAACGCCCATTGAACACATAGGAGGCACCGATGATCTCATTGAAGGTAAACGGCCGCAATTTCAGTCTGGACATGGACCCCGACACGCCTCTGCTCTGGGCGTTGAGAGACGAGCTGGATATGACCGGCACGAAATTCGGCTGCGGCATCGGCATGTGCGGGGCCTGCACGGTCCATGTCGGTGGTCGGGCTACCCGCGCGTGCATCACCTTTATCCGTGATGTCGAAGGCGCCGAGGTCACCACAATCGAGGGGTTGGACCCGCAGGGGAACCACCCGGTGCAAGAGGCATGGCGCAATCTGCGCGTGCCTCAATGCGGTTACTGCCAATCGGGCCAGATCATGCAGGCCGCCGCATTGCTGAGAGACATTCCCGACCCTGGCGATGATGACATTGACGCGGTAATGACGGGCAACCTGTGCCGTTGCATGACCTACCCCCGCATCCGCAACGCCGTGCGTGAAGCGGCTACCGTTATGAAAGGGAATTGAGCCATTATGCCAAAAACACAAGGCGCCATACTGGCCCCCGACCTCACCCGCCGCGGCTTTCTGGTTGCCATGTCTGCCGCAGGGGCCGCTTTCGGGTTTCCCCGTGTCTCCGGGGCCGCCCAAATTTTTGCCACCAGTGAGGGGGGAAGCTCCTCATCCGATCAGCTTTTTGAACCCAGCCTTTGGTACACGATCGATGGCGAAGGGCGCGTCAACGTCAATATCACCCGCGCCGAAATGGGCCAGCACATCGGTACGGCGCTCGCCCGAATTCTCGCCGACGAATTGGGCGCGGATTGGGAAGACGTGCAGATCACCTATGTCGATCATGAAAAGAAATGGGGCGGAGCCCCTACGGCAGGCAGCCGCTCTGTCTGGAGCCTATGGTCCGTTTATCGTCAGGCTGGCGCCGCAGGGCGCATGGCACTGACCCAGGCTGCTGCGCAGAAATGGGGCATTGCGCCAGAGGCTTGCACCACCGAGGCGGGCATGGTCACAGGCGGCGGCAATTCCATTGCCTTCGCCGTGCTGGTGGCCGAGGGTCTGTCGCGCAGCTTTACGCAGGACGAGGTAAAGGCAGTGCCACTCAAACCGCACTCCGACTTCCGCCTGATCGGTCGGGATGTCGCTGCACTGGACATCAACGACAAAACCACTGGCCGCGCGCTCTATGGGCTGGATGCGAAGGTGGATGACATGGTCTATGCCGTGCCCCTGATCCCGCCGACACGGCAGGGATCAAAGGTGATCTCCATCGACGACAGCGAGGCAAAGGGCCAGAGGGGCTACCTGCGCACCATTGACCTGCAGGATCCTTCGGGCATCGTGCCCGGCATAGTTGTCGTGGTCGGCGAAACGCTAATGGCCGCGAAATGGGCATCGGAGCTCGTCACGGTCGAATGGGAAGCCGGAGAGACCGGTACGGTATCCGAGGATGATATCCAGGGCCTATCGCGTGAGCTGATTGCTGATGAAAGCAAAGGAACTCTGCTGGACACGGGCAATTTTGACACCAAACCGGCATTTGATGCGGCAGCGGAGGTTGTTGAGGCCGAATACACCACCTCGACAGTCCTGCATTTCGCACTGGAACCGATGAACGCCACTGCCTTCGTCAATGATGCGGGCCAGTACGAGATCCACGCGGGCAGTCAGTGGCCAGCGCTGATGACAGGCTGGGTGGAGCGCGCGCTTGGCGTCGGCCCGGGGACGGTGACGATGCGCACCTACATGCTCGGCGGCGGATTTGGTCGACGTGTCTTTGGCGACTACGTCGTCGCAGCCGCTCTGACCACCAAGTCCCTCGGCGGCACTCCCGTGAAACTGGTGTTTTTCCGCGAGGATGACAGTCTCATCGATTGCCCACGCTCCCCTAGCGTTCAGAAGCTGCGCCTTGCCCTGGATGCGGAGCGCAAGATCACCGCGATGGATCACAACGCGGCAGCGGGCTGGCCCTCCTACACCGTGCGGACTGAGGCCGACATGGCCAAGGGCATCGACGACAAACCCTATGACACGGCGGGAATATCCGGCGCAGACCACTGGTATGACGTGGGTGCGCATAGGATCCGCGCAATCGCCAACCACCTCGCCAGCCAGACCGTGCGCGCGGGCTTCCTGCGCTCCATTGCACCGGGCTGGATCAATTTCGCGGTCGAAAGCTTCATGGACGAGGTGGCGCACAAGCTTGGCGTTGACCCGGTGGATTTCCGCCTCGCGCACCTTCGCCCGGAAGGTCGCAACGCTGGCGAGGCACCGCACTCCGTCGGCGGTGCAGATCGTCAGGCCGCCGTGCTTCGCCGCGTGGCCGAGTTGTCCGGCTATGGGCGCAGTGATCTTGGCCCTGATACCGCAATCGGCATCGCCAGCACTTATGGGCAGGAACGCGAGATGCCGACGTGGAATGGCACCGCGGTGCAACTTCGGGTAGATCGCGAGTCCGGACAGGTCGAGGTCCAGAAGCTGTGGATGGTGATTGACTGCGGCACGGTAATCGACCCTGACGGCGCGCGTGCGCAATGCGAGGGCGCCGTGCTCTGGGGGTTGTCAATGGCGCTATATGAGGGGACATCGATTGAAAGCGGGCAGGTTTATGATCGTAACCTCGATACCTACACGCCCCTGCGGATGATCGATACGCCCGAGTTGCAGATCGAACTGGTCGAAAGCACCGAAGCCCCCGTCGGGCTGGGGGAGCCCGGTGTCACTGGCGTCGCCCCGGCGGTCGCCAATGCGATCTACAATGCCGTTGGCATCCGGATGCGCCACCTGCCCATGACCCCGGAGATGATCACCGAAGCGCTGTAGGATTCATACCTGGCGGAAGGGTTACGCTGTACCGCGACGTGCCGGCGAGGCCGAGCAAACTTGATCCGTTCGCAGATCAGCTAGCGGCCTGGCTGAAGACGGAGTCGAAGAAGGGGCGCAAGCAGAAGCGGACGATGAAGCAGCTACACGCTGATCTTGTCAGCCTCGGCTACGAGGGGTCCTACAATCGCGTGGCGGCATTTGCGCGGGAATGGCGCGACGATCGACAGCGGGAATTGCAGACGACCGGCCGCGGGACATATGTGCCCCTGGCGTTCGAACCAGGCGAGGCCTTCCAGTTCGACTGGTCGAAGATTGGGCGATCATCGGCAATGAGCGCACCAAGCTGCAGATCGCCCACACGAAGCTGAGCTACTCCAGGGCCTTCATCGTCCGGGCATACCTCCTGCAGACGCACGAGATGCTGTTCGATGCCCACAACCATGCCTTCCGTGTCTTCGGTGGCATTCCTGGTCGCGGCATCTACGACAACATGCGCACGGCGATCGACAAGGTCGGTCGTGGCAAAGAGCGTGACGTCAACGTCCGCTTCATGGCGATGGCCAGCCATTATGTGTTCGAGCCCGAGTTCTCCAATCCGGCTTCCGGTTGGGAGAAGGGACAGGTCGAGAAGAACCTGCAGGATGCGCGTCATCGCTTCTTTCAACCGATCCCGCGCTTTCCATCACTGGAGGCCTTGAACGATTGGCTTGAGGCCCGTTGCAAGGAGTTCTGGGCCAAGACACCCCACGGTCAGTTGCGTGGCAGTATTGCCGACATCTGGGCAGAGGAAGTTCCGGCTCTCATGGCGCTCTCCAGGCCGTTCGACGGGTTCGTCGAATATACGAAGCGGGTCACGCCCACCTGCCTCGTGCATCTGGAGCGCAATCGCTACAGCGTTCCGGCATCCTTCGCCAATCGACCGGTGAGCCTCCGGGTCTA
>JAHJOS010000133.1 GCA_018820005.1 Alphaproteobacteria bacterium
CGAGGATTTGTACGGCAATCTGTGGGACCTGATTGAACCACGGCCACAATAGCACCAGATCCTGCGTGCAGTCTTGACCTCAATATTAGAAATGGAGACGCCTCATGGACCGACGCCCTATCGGACGCAGTGAACTGGTTATCGAACCGCTGGTATTGGGCGGCAATGTCTTCGGCTGGACCGTCGACGAAAAGCTGGGCTTTGAGATTCTGGATGCCTACGTGGAAGAGGGCTTTACCGCCATCGATACTGCCCAGGGCTACCCTAATTGGGTGCCAGGCAATGCACCGGGCATGAGCGAAACGATCATCGGCAAGTGGATGAAGGCACGCGGCAACCGCGAGGCCGTGCATATTTTCACCAAGGTCAACTCTGCCAATCAGCCAGGCGGGCTGGGTGCCGATGCGGTGGCAAAGGGCTTTGAAGAGTCGCTGGGCCGGCTACAGACCGACTATGTCGATGTCTATTTCAGCCATTGGCCTGATCCCAAGACCAGCCATGAGGAAACGCTGGGCGCCTATGATCCCATGGTGCGGGCCGGCAAGGTCCGCGTTCTGGGCGCGTCCAACTATACCGCCGAGATGGTCGAGGCCGCGCAGGAGACTGCAGTAGTCAAGTCGCTGCCGCGATATGACGTATTGCAGCCACGTTTCAATCTCTATGACCGCGAAGAGTTCGATGCGCTGCACGACGTGATCAAGGCCCATGAGATGGGAACAGTCGTCTACTACAGCCTCGCTTCTGGCTTTCTGACTGGCAAATATCGCAGCAAGGCTGATTTCGGCAAATCGCCACGCGGCAGCGGCGCAGAGAAATATCTTGATGCCAAGGGCGAGAAGATCCTGGCGGCGCTTGATGCTGTGTCCAAGGCCAACGACGCCACACCGGCTGAAGTGTCACTGGCGTGGCTGGTCGCTCAGCCCGGGGTTACGGCCCCCATCGCGTCAGCAACATCGGTTGAGCAGGTAAAAAGCCTGGCCCGCGGCGTCCGGCTCAAGCTGAGCGACGCCGATCTCAAGACCCTGACGGACGCCGGCCGCTAACCGGATCACGGATCGTCTCAAAAAAACAACGCCCTCGGTTGAACCTGAGGGCGTTGTGTTATCTGCGATGATAGCTCGCTTGGGCCTCTACCACTCGAAATCAGGGCCGTTGATGCGGGCGCCCATCAGGAACACGTCGCTCATCAGACGAAGGGGTGCGGCATCGACGTCGCTCTGACGCGCATCGAGCAGATCTGCAAAGCGGTCGTACATAGCTGCATATTCATTGTCGCCGTGCTCGAGCACCAGTTCATCATTGATACGCAGGCTGCGACCACCACCCTCAAGGCGCAGCACGTCGCCTGTTCCGGTTACAAAACGGATGGTCCAGATCTCGCCACTCTCTTCGAGCCAGTTGAATCCGGCCGACAGGTCAGGCTTGTGTGCCTGGCCCGACTTGAAGGTGATCTCAACGTCGATGGGCGTCTGACGATTGGCGGGAAAAGTCAATTTGCTCGCCTGAACGAAGGCGGGGAATGGCATCACCTTGGTGAAGATCGACAGGGCATTGATGCCCGGATCACACACACCAAACCCGCCGGGCTCCCAGACCCAATCTTGGCCGGGGTGCCATTTGCGGACGCTCTCGCGCCAGTCGATGCGGGCCGAGGTCACACCCTGCTCGGCAAGAATGGCCTTGGTGCGATCGACGGCAGCGTTATACTGGCTGTGCCAGGTCTGATAGAGAACGCGATCGAGCCGGCTGGCATGGGCGATCAGATCGTCCAGCTCGGAAATTGTGGTGGTCGGCGGCTTTTCCATCATCACGTCCTTGCCGGCGTCGAGCGCCTCGCGGACATATTGGTGACGGATGCCGGGCGGGGTGCAGATCGAGACCAGCGAAATTTCCGGCATGGCGGCGAACAGCTCGCCCGGGGTCTTGAACACCGGCACGCCATGGTGGCCCAGCCCGCGCGTCGATACCGTCGCGGCCAGCTCAAAATCCTCGGATTGATCGATCACCGGCAGGTGCTGATCCTGCGCGATCTTGCCCACACCGATAACGGCGATCTTGCGTTTGGCCATGCTCCGGCTCCTCAGGAAAAGTCGGGCGTATAGAACAGACACGCCCCTGCTCTGCCAAGAGGATTTGTATGATTATTTTGGTGGCTGCCAAAGCTCGATTGGATTGCCTTCAGGATCGTGAATGCGGGCGAACTGCCCGGTGTCTGGGCTATCCCACTCGTCCGGCCGGGTCTCGACGGCGATGCCAGCATCGCGCAAAACAGCCATCAGCGCCTTGAGATCGTCGACACGTAGGTTGATCATCCATTGCCGGTCAGCCGGGAAATAGGTGCTGTCGGTCGTAAACGGCGCAAATACAGTCATGCCGGCCTCCTGCTCCCAGAAGCCCGGAATGCCCAGGTGATCCTTATACCACTGCGACAGAGCGGCGGTATCTCGCGCCCGAAAGAACACGCCGCCAATTCCAGTTACCTTGGTCATGACAGTCTCTCCCTGCTCCCCTGGCAGCAAAATCTAGTTGACCGCCGACAGCTTGCCTAGCGCACAATAATGGCGCGGAAGTCGTTCACATTGGTGCCGGTCGGGCCGGTCATCAGCAGGTCGCCGATAGCCTCGAAGGCAGAGTAAGCATCATTGTTGGCGAGGGCGGCCAGCGGATCAATGCCGGCCTGGCGCAGCCTTGTGGCCGTCGACCCATCGGCGAAGGCGCCGGCGTTATCCTGTGAGCCATCGATACCATCTGTGTCGGCCGCAAGCGCCGTGATGCCCGTCACGCCATCAATGGCGATCGCCAAGGCCAGCAAGAACTCTGCATTGCGTCCACCCCGCCCGGTGCCGCGCAAAGTCACCGTGGTTTCGCCGCCGGACAAGAGCACCACCGGCTTGGCAAAAGGCCGATTGCGCACTGCGATTTCGCGCGCCACGGCGGCGTGCACCTGAGCAACGTCGCGCGATTCTCCCTCGATCGAGTCGGAAAGGATGGCTGCCGCCACGCCATGCTGGCGCGCGAAAGCGGCAGCCGCCTCCAGCGAGAGCGCTGCAGAAGCGATGGTGCTGACGGTGTTTTGAGCAAAGCCGGGCGCATCGGGCGTTGGCGCCAAATTGTCATCACCTGCCAACAATGCCTGCGCGTGGGGTGGCAGGTCGATGCGGTAGAGGCTGACATATTTGCGGGCTAGCGAGCGGCTCCCCGCCAAAGGGATCGTCGGACCGGAGGCGACAATGGCAGGATCGTCGCCCGGCACATCCGAAACCACCAACGTGGCTACACGGGCCGGGGCGCAACGCGCCGCCAGACGCCCCCCCTTGATGGCCGAGAACTGGTTGCGCACCAGATTCATCACGGCGATAGGCGCCCCCGACACCAGCAGGGAACGGTTTATGGCCTGTTCATCGTCCAGCGTCAGCCCCGGCGCGGGTGCAGGCAGCAAGGCCGAACCACCGCCTGAGATCAGCGCCACCACAAGATCATCGGGCCCCAGACCCGAGACGGTCTCCATAATGCGGCGGGCCGCGAGAAATCCCGCCTCGTCTGGCACGGGGTGTGCCGCCTCCACGATCTCGATTTTGTCGCAGATCTCGCCGTAGCCATAACGGGTGACGACAAGGCCAGAAAGCGGACCATCCCAAGCAAGTTCAAAGGCCCGCGCCATCTGCGCCGAGGCCTTGCCGGCTCCAATGACGACCGTGCGGCCGCGGGGCCTTGGGGGCAGGTTCTGCGCTATGGCCAGCGCTGGCTGAGCCTGGGCCACCGCTATGCGGAACATCTGCTCGAGCAGGGTGTGGTCCATGTTTTCTCTCGCCTTGCGATTCGTCGTGGGTGAAGGTAGCCAGCATCAATGCGACGGTGCCTGTCAAACCCCTGACACACTGGGGCACTAGCGGCAGGGCAAGGAGTTCCGATGACCGAACGATTCGCGATTTACTACGCCCCGTCCGCCACAGGCAATCTATGGGAGCGGGCCGCAACATGGCTGGGACGCGATGCCAGTGACGGCACGATCTTTGACGGCCCTGTCGCCGGCATCGACCGGTCTCGACTGCTCAATCTCACCCAATCGGCCAACCGCTACGGCTTTCACGGCACCATCAAGGCCCCGATGGTGCTCGCAGATGGCGCGACCGAAGCCGACCTGCGGGATGCGCTTTCGGCATTTGCATCGAGGCACCAACCTGTGGCCCTCGGCCGACCACATCTGGCATCACTGGAGGGATTTTTGGCCCTGCTGGTGGAGCCCAATGACGCCCTGCAGGATTTTGCAGCCTATGTGGTCGAAGAGTTCGACCCGTTCCGGGCGCCCATGACGGTCAAGGACCGGGCCGCACGCGCCGGCAGGGGGTTGACTGAGCGGCAGTTGGAACTTCTGGACGCCTATGGCTATCCCTATGTGTTCGAAGAGTTCCGTTTTCACATGACGCTGAGCGACCGCCTAGGCGAGGTTGATGCCGCCGAGATCGGACGGGCGGCCGCCACCTGGTTCAATCCTGTACTGGACGACGAGATCATTCTTGATCGTCTGGTGCTGTTTCACGAGCCTGAGGCCGGCCAGCGGTTCCGCCGCGTTGGTGACTTCAAACTGGGATCGCCAGCATGAGCGGACTGAGCCTGATTAATGCCCGCATAGTTTTGGCTGACAGCATTGTGGATGGCAGCCTGGACGTTGCAGGTGGTTTGATTGCCGCCATTGATAGCGGCACATCGGCGGTCGGCGAGGACATGGATGGGGATTACCTTATCCCCGGGCTTGTGGAACTGCACACCGACCATCTCGAGAACCACTACCGTCCAAGACCTGGCGTCTTCTGGGACCCACTTGCAGCGTTGCATGCTCATGACGTGCAGATTGCCGGCTCGGGCATTACCACAGTGTTTGACTCAGTGCGGGTCGGATCCGACACCGACATGCCTGAAATGGGCAGTCACGTGGAGCGCCTGACCAGCGCCATTGCTGCGGGTGGGCGCGATGGCTGGTTGCGAGCCGAGCATCTGGTGCACCTGCGCTGTGAACTGCCCAGTCACGATGTCATCGAGCAATTTGAAGCCCATGCCGAGCACCCGCAGACCCGGCTGGCATCGGTGATGGACCATACACCCGGACAGCGGCAGTTTCGCTCTCTCGAGCACTACAAACGATTTTACAGTGTTGGACGCACCCAGGCCGAGCTTGAGCGCTACATTGATGATCGGCTGGCCGATCATGCGCGTTACTCGGCACCTCATCGGGCCCATATCGTGCGCCGCGCCAACGAACTCGGCCTGGCGCTTGCCAGCCATGATGACGCCACGCTGGCCCATGCCGAACAAGCAATTGCCGATGGTGTCGCCATCGCCGAGTTCCCGACAACGCTGGAGGCCGCCGCCGCTGCCCATGATGGTGGCCTCGCCATTCTGATGGGGGCACCAAATGTAGTGCGCGGTCGATCGCATTCTGGCAATATCTCGGCAACCGATCTGGTGCGGGCGGGATTATTGGACATTTTGAGTTCGGACTATGTGCCGTATGCCCTGCTGCAGGCCGCCTTTGTGCTGCCGCAGCGGGTGGATGGTCTCGGGTTGCCGGCAGCACTAGCAAAAGTGACGCTCAATCCAGCACGTGCCGCCGGGCTTGATGACCGCGGCCAGATCGCTATCGGCAAGCGCGCCGATCTGGTTCGCGTCTCCATGGTGGGTAACTTGCCGGTGGTACGTGGCGTCTGGCGACAGGGAAAAAGGGTAAGCTGATACATGGCGCGATCGCTCGGTGCACTGGTCCTGGTCGTTGGTCCCTCGGGGGTTGGCAAGGACACGCTGATCGACGGTGCGCGGATTGCTCTGGAGAATGACAAGCGCTTCGTGTTTGTCCGACGAGTGGTTACTCAGGCCGGAGACATCGAGCTTGAAGAGCATGATCCCCTGCCCCCCCAGGATTTCGCCGCCGCCGAGGCGGCTGACCGGTTTTGCCTGGCCTGGGACGCGCATAATCTGCGTTACGGCCTGCCGATCAGCGTTGATACCGATATCGCGCTGGGCAAGACCGTGGTGGCAAGCGTATCGCGCCATGTGGTGGCCGAGGCCATGGCCAAATACCCCTCCTGCGCCGTCGTACTGATCACAGCGGAGATTTCACTGCGCGCGCAGCGGTTGATCGCCCGCGGCCGGGAAAGCCGTGAGCAGGTCACGTCGCGACTGGCCCGCGAAAGCGCGGCCGTGCCAAGCGGCGTGGATCCC
Source organism: Alphaproteobacteria bacterium (assembly GCA_018820005.1). Classification (GTDB taxonomy): domain Bacteria; phylum Pseudomonadota; class Alphaproteobacteria; order Rhizobiales; family Devosiaceae; genus Devosia. Next base: position 6,217 of record JAHJOS010000133.1, read on the forward strand.
ATCATGATCGACAATTCCGGCTCACTTGCGATCGGCGTCACTGCCTTTGTCATGGCGCTGCGGGCCATTGCTGCCCAAGAATAGACATGCTTTGCGTCCCATTGGGCCCCGAACCAATCTTTCAGATCTGAAAAACAGGAGCTTGCATGACTCGCAACGGACTTTACGCGGTAATCGCCTTATTGCTTATCGTGGTGGTGGGCTTTGGCATCTACAGCTACCAGCAGCAGCAGGCCCAGCCTGGCATCGAAGCGAAGGTCGACCAAAACGGGATCTCTATCGATGGCAATGGCTGATACCGAAAAATCGCGGCGCAGCATCATCGCCGCCGCTATAACCGCAGAGTTGGCCCGTCAGGCCGAAGCCGGCAAGACCGGTGTCGATATTGAAGCAATGGCTGGCGCCGTGGACGAAGCGCTTGAAGGGCCCCCACAGATTGATGAGGGCAAGCGGCCCAATGAATTGAACGCCACCAACGACGACTGAACCATGGTGCTGGTGCGCAGGGCGCGCCAGCACCATAAATCGGCTCAGGAGATCGCGCCCCCGCTGCGCACCGCGCGCGAAACGGCGCTATGAGCCAGTTCAACGCTGGCGAAATGCTGGCCGTCGATCGCAAATGCGGGGAGCTTGACGGCCAAAAAGCGATACCCCTCGCCGTGCGGAACCACGACACCGAGCGGCTCCCCGGCAACTTCTATAACAATTGGCTTGTGGGCCTTGGCCCGGTCGAGATTGCTTTCCAGCATGGGAGAATTCTCCACTTGCGCGTGACGGCAACAAGGCGGAATGGGCAATGATGCTCCATCCGGGCCGACAACGCTGGGGTCTATCGAAAGAGTGAGACGAAGGTGTGACGGATCACATTCGTTTGCAGCGACAGGTCCCTTGCCAGCGTTTTACGCTGCGCATGTGGGTGCGTACGAGCGCGCTACCGGCATGGATGGTGAAGCAATGGGATGGTGTCATCTTCAGTCCTTTCCTGCGGCTGGTCTCTGATACGCTGCATCGCCAACTGACGATGCAAAGGCAAGATAGGCGCGTTCTCCCTCGAAAGCTAGGGTGCAGCAAACCACAGAATGCAGAAAAAGCGGAAAAGCCTGCTCGACTTTGGTAGCAGGACAATTTGTTGACGCAATGGCGCATGATTTGCCAGATTTGCGCCACAGGCACTGCGGCGCTTGAACAGGACGCTGCAATCTGGTCATGTCCCCAGCGACAAACGTGATCGCCCCAATCGGCGATGCGAGAGGTGTAAACAGTGTCAGAAGACGATCTGCCCTCTGTCAGCCAGGGCAAGCGTGGCGCCAAGCCATCGGGCAAGCCGACGCTCAAAACCATTGCGCAGATGACGGGCTTTGCGGTCACCACCATTTCGCGGGCGCTCAACAATGCGCCTGAGCTGGCCCAGGATACGCGTGACAGGGTGCAGAAGATCGCCGCGGAGATCGGCTATCTGCCTGACCGGGCGGCCCTGCGTCTCAAAACCGGTCGGACCAACGTCATCGCATTGGTGCTTGAGCCGGATGAACAGATCTATGGGTTTGGCACTTCGATCTTCACCGGTCTGACCGAAGCTATGCGCGACACGGCCTATCACCTGGTGATTATGCCGCTGTTTCGCAATGTCGAACCCATGGAGCCCATCAAGCATATCGTGCGCAACCGCATGGCTGACGGCGTTATCTTTTCCAAAGCCGAGAGCTTTGACGAGCGCATTCGCTTCCTGCTCGACAATGACTTCCCCTTTGTCAGTCATGGCCGCAGCCGCTGGCCTGAGGGCCATCCATCGGTGGATTTCGACAATGAGGCCTATGCCTACGGGGCAACACTGCGGCTGGCCGCAAAGGGCTGCAAGCGAGTTTCCACCGTGCTACCTGACAGCGCGCTGACTTATACCGACCACATCAAGTCTGGCATATCGCGCGCTGCGTCCGAGGCGGGCATTGCCCACGAATTTGCCGCTGACATCAACCTTGGCAGCGCCAGCGATGCGATCCGCAACTATGTCATCAAGCGCAGCAAGCGTCCGGATGGCCCAGATGGCTGGGTTTGCGCATCTGAGGTGTCGGCGCTGGCGGTGATCAGCGGCCTCAATGAGGCAGGGCGCGTTGTGGGCGAGAATGCCCATGTGGTGACCAAGCAGGCGACCGAGCTATTTGCTCAGTTCCGCCCGGGGGCGGAAACCGTGTTTGAGGACTTTGCAGGCTCAGGACGGGCGTTGGGCACATTGCTACTGCGCCGCATAGCCGGCGAGACCGAAGGGCTGACCTATCTCGCAACACCGACATTCCCCTGGCAAATCTAGCCAGCGGACCATCAGCCTTCCAGTTCCTCACGGAGCAGTTCAAGCTCCATCCACTTTTCTTCAGCCTGGGCGCGCTTGGCCTCGGCTGCGATCAGTTCCTTGGATTTTTCGGCAAAGCCGCGCGGATCGCGGCTATAGAAATCCGGCTTGGCCAAAGCATCGTTGATCGCCTGAATTTCGATTTCCAGCTTGTCGATCTGCTGCGGCAGGGTCTCGAGGGCGTGCTTTTCCTTAAAGCTCATTTTGCGTTTGGCTGGCACCACGGCAATGGGGGCCATCGCCGTCTTGCCAGGGCGATGCACTTTGGCGGTGGCGCTGGCGCGCGCCTGAACGCCTTCGCCGCGCTGGATCACCATGTCAGAATAGCCGCCGGCATATTCGGTCCAGCCGCCATCTCCCTCGGCAATGATTACCGAAGTGGCCACGCGGTCGAGAAAATCACGATCATGGCTGACCACCACGACAGTGCCTGCATAGTCGGACACCATTTCTTCAAGTAGATCGAGGGTTTCAAGGTCCAGATCGTTGGTGGGCTCGTCGAGCACGAGAAAGTTTGACGGCAACGAAAGCAGCCGCGCCAGGGCGACGCGCGCGCGCTCCCCGCCTGACAACTTGCCGATAGGCGTATTGGCCTGTTCGGGGGTGAACAGGAAATCTTTCATATAGCCAACGACGTGCTTGGGCTGGCCGTTGATCTGAAGGGTATCGGAACCACCGCCAGTCAACGCATCGCGCAGGCGCGTATCCGGGTCGAGTTTGGCCCGCCCCTGATCGAGCATGGCCAGTTCGAGCGCAGAGCCAAGTTTGATGGTACCGCTGTCGGGCTTGAGCATACCGGTGAGCATCTTGATCAGCGTGGTCTTGCCGGCGCCATTGGGTCCGACGATACCGATGCGATCGCCGCGCAAAACGCGCGTGGAAAAATCACCCACGATGGTGCGCTCGCCATAGGTCTTGCTGATGTTCTCAGCCTCGACCACCAGGGCACCCGAGGTGCGGCCCTCTGAGACCTGCATGTTGACTGAGCCGGTGACCTGACGCTGTTCACGCCGATCCTGACGCAGCCCGCTCAGGCGCTCCATGCGGCCGACATTGCGCTTGCGCCGGGCCGTCACGCCGTAGCGGACCCAGTGCTCCTCGCGTACGATCTGGCGATCAAGCTTGTGGCGGTCACGCTCTTCCTCCTCGAGCACCTGGTCACGCCAGGCCTCGAATTCGCCAAAGCCCTTGTCCAGGCGGCGGGTGAGCCCGCGGTCAAGCCAGACGGTAGATCGCGTCAAATCGCTCAAGAAACGCCGATCGTGGCTGATCAGAACCATGGCTGAGCGCATCGAATCCAATTCGGCCTGGAGCCATTCGATGACCGGCAGGTCAAGGTGGTTGGTCGGCTCGTCGAGCAGCAGGATATCGGGCTTGGGCGCCAGCACGCGCGCCAGCGCTGCGCGGCGCCCCTCGCCGCCGGAAAGCGTGCCGGGGTTTTCCATGCCGCTGAGACCAAGCGAACTGAGCAGATATTGCGCGCGGTACTCATCGTCGCCCGGTCCCAGACCGGCTTCGACATATTCCAGCGTGGTGGCATAGGCGCTCAGATCGGGCTCCTGGGGGAGGTAGCGCAATGTGGCGCTGGGCTCAACAAAGCGCTTGCCTGCATCATGACCCACGTCGCCGGACGCGATCTTGAGCAGGGTAGATTTGCCCGAGCCGTTTCGACCAACAAGCGCGATGCGCTGTCCCGGGGAAACAATGAGTTCTGCTGCCTCCAGAAGGCGCGTGCCGCCGAAGGTCAACTGGATATTTTGAAGCGAAAGAAGGGGTGCTGCAGCCATGTCGGGGATAGAGCATAGCCGCGCCGCAAAGGAAAGCTGGTTCGCGGCGCATGCGGCGCATGGCTGACCCTGCGCCGTTGGATTTCGAGAGATAGACCGACCAAGGCGTTGAGGACCTCGGTCGGTCTGGGGAGACGGCAGCAGCAAGCTCCGCTCATCGACACTGCATTGGCTGACAATGGACCGTCCAACCGCCGCAACGCGATGGCCGGACTGAATCACACTATAATATGATAGTCAAACTCATATTAAATTAATGTCAGTGCAATGGGGTGGAGACGGCCTCGATGGCCGTCAGTCCGAGGCGATCGCGGATTGAACGCTTCTTGCTAGCCAAGTCCGCCACTGTGTAACCCGACAATACGTCAAAGAACGCTCCCAGCGCCTCGCGCAAGGCGCCGTTGAGATCACATTCGCCGATCAGCGGGCAATCAGAACCATCCTCGAAGCACTCAGCCAAAGCAAAGCTCTCTTCGGTCAACCGAATGATATCGAGAAGACTGATGTCTTCAGCCTTCTTTCCCAGCCGAATGCCGCCGTGGCGGCCGCGAACGGTGGCGAGCAGGCCAGCTTCGACGAGGGGCTTGATCAGCTTGAACAGGAACAATTCGGAAATGTTGTAGGCTCTGGCGACGTCGGCAACGCGGCTGAGCCCCGGCTCATTGACCGCACAGTAGACAAGAGTACGGATGGCATAGTTGGACTGGCGGGTCAGGCGCACAGGAAACCCCTTGTCGGGCGCGGTCCGCAATATCGGGCGACGCCATTGATTTGGAACGCAGGTCCATTTGGCTGCGTTGGACCTATCTTATAACCATTCTAAATTGTGTCAATCAAACTTGATGAGTTCGTTCATGTTTAATTGCTTGGGGAACCCTCTGGACAGGACCTTAAATTCTGCTAATGGATTTAAAGAACGGGGGAGTTTTCACGTTGAATAAAACAGTGACGCGAGCCACGCTCGCGGAAGCGGCCGCAGCTCGCACAGGGCTTCACAAGGCCGATATCGTGCCTTTCGTGGACAGCATGTTTACCCACATGGCAGCGGCCCTCATGAAGGGCGAGAATGTCAAATTGACGGCATTCGGGTCGTTTCAAGTGCGCAAGCGCGCAGAGCGTCTCGGCCGCAATCCACGCACCGGCGAAGAGCACCGAATATCTCCCCGTCATACCGTCGTGTTCACACCCAGCGCACAGTTGCGTGAAGCGCTCGACGCTGCAGATGTGACGCAGGAACAGGTCGACAGCTAGGCTCGACTAAACCGCCGTTTCCAGAGCGGACCGGGAGAAATGACGCCGATAAAGGGTTAGCTCGGCTGCCCCAATGGCCGGCGCCAACATCCCCAGATGGCCTGCCGCGACTTGTGGCAGCCGAGACGGGTCCACGGGCAATTTCCGTAGCGCGAGGTCCGCCCTTGCCACCATTCTGTCGCGTAGCTCGGGGGGCATTTTCCCGTCTATGATGGCCAATGCGCCACTGACCACTGTTCCAGCGTTGAAGAGCACATGTGCCAAGACCTGCGCACAATCGTCCAGCCAGCGTTCGACTGTGGTCTCGGCCACCGACTCCACTGCGCCATCAGCCAGCACTCTTTCGAGCGACAATCCGACAGCAGCAAGCTGATCGGCAAGCGATGTCAACGACGCGACCACACGCGCCGGCCGCAGATGTCCCTGGGAGTCGACAACCAGCATTGAGCCCAGATCGGCCGCATTGCCCGTCGGCCCCTCCCATAGAGTGCCCTGCTCTACAATCCCGGTCGCCAAATCATCGCCAACCAGAACATAGGTAAACTGCGCCGGTCGCGGCGCGGGGCAAGCAATCAGCTCAGCCCAGCTGGCGGCATTGCCGTCGGACAGGACGCTCACTTCGAGACCCGTGCGCTGCTGCAGGGCCAATGCCAGGTTACGGTCGTGCCAGAGGGTCAGTTCGGCCTGTGGCAAGCCGCGTGCAAGCAGCTCTTGCGGGAAATGCGCCGAGACCGCAACGCCCAGATCCAGCAGGCGTGATCGGCAAGGCTCGGCTACCTTGTCGCAAGCGATGCGAACCATATCGGCAATCTGGTCGAGCATTGCGCCGCACGGCGTCAGGACATTGGGCCGCAGCTCCATGTGCAGCACATTGGCATGCATATCGAGCAAGACCACTGTCAGCTCCCGTATGCTGATTTCAACTCCGATCGAGAAGGCAGAATTAGCGCGCAGGAAAATCGGGGTTGCCGGCTGGCCGCGCCGGCCACGGAGAACCTCACCGCGCGTGATCAGTCCCGCATCGTCGAGTTCTACCAGAATCGCGGAGACCGTCTGCGGCGCCAGACCTGACAGGCGAGCGATATCGGCGTTGGACAGGCCGTTGCTGAATCCCACCAATGTCAGGACGGCGCGTGCGTTGGCCCACCTCAGGGCCTGCTGCTGCAGGCCCTTGCCACCGGGCACGATCCGATCGCTAGATTTCGGCGACGTGAATAGCATGGAGCCCCCGTTCATACCCGAGCCGCCAGCAAACAAACGCTACAGAACTTGGCCCGGGCGGAACTCATTGCCGCCCGAGGTCTCAGCGCATTGTCATCGCTGTGTTTGTTCGATGGAATCTGTGATTCGCTTGCGCACTATTTGTATGATGGCAAAGGAATATCCTCCCGCCAACCCCTGCCATCACACAAACGTGAGCCAGCATTGCAGGCCGGTTGTCACCGGTTGAACAGGTCGCTGATAGATAAGATCAGCGCAGGGCGCGGCCGTTCTCATCAAACAGATGCACGCCATGGTCCGGCAGACCAATATGAATGGTGTCGTGCAGTTTCAAATCGGGTGCACCATCGAGCTTGACGGTCACCATTTCCCCAGTCGGCAACTCGACATAGGCGAGGGCATATTCGCCGAATTGTTCGATCACTGACAACACGCCGGAGAAAATCGCCTGCTCTGGTGACGCCAGATGGAGATGCTCTGGGCGGACGCCCAGCGTGCGGGCCTTGGCGAGTTGGGCGTGCTCAATAGCCAGCGGCTTGCCATCCTGTAGGCGAAGACGACCGCCTTCCAGAGTGACCGCAGCAAAATTCATGCGCTGGCTGGCGATGAAGCCGGCCACGAAGGTGTTGACCGGATTTGAATAGAGCTCGAGCGGGCTGCCGACCTGTTCTATCCGCCCGGCATTGAGCACCACGATGCGGTCGGCCA
>JAHJOS010000016.1 GCA_018820005.1 Alphaproteobacteria bacterium
CCGGCCTATAAGGGCGACCCCAGCCTCGGCGAAATGGAACAGGCCGCAGACATTGCCGCGCGGCAGTGGCTGGGCAATGCCGATAGGCTCGCCAATACGACCCGCATCGCCAGCGTGGCGTTCGACGGACCGGGCCAGGCGCAGGTGCTGGTGGACTGCAATGGCGTTAGGGTCAGCGTCCAGTTGGCCAGCCGGGTGTTTGCCGTGCATGGCAGCTGCCGGAGCCTTGACGATCCGCCGACACAAAAGGCCCGCTGGGAGTCCGTTGCCGTGCAACTGGCGGACGCAGCGGTAGGCCTGTCCTGCACCTGAAGCGAGCACCATTGAGCTGCCGATTTCCGGGGCGGGCCGGCGACAATTTCTCCGCAATTGATCCTGATCAAACAATTGACGCATCACCATATTAAGGTGGAGCAACAATCAAGGAGACCCGAGATGGACATTCGCAATATCGTCGTCGGCCTGAACGTAGATGCAGAGCAGCCCGAACTGATCGCATTCGCTGTCGCGCTCGCCGATAAGCATCATGCCAGCCTGACGGGATACAGCTCGGCCCAGCCGCCAGTGACAACAACGATTGGCGCCGGCGACATCGCGGGTGCTCTTTATGTCGAGCAGATGCAAGGTATTGAACAAGCTGTTGGCAGGGCCAAGGATCGGTTCATGGCGGCAGTGCCAGCGAGCGTGCACCATAAATGGATTGGTGGCGTGCAGTGGCCTGCGACGGGCCTTATCGAATTGGCCCGCACAGCTGATTTGATTGTGCTGGGCTCCGGCGAAGTAGCCGGTCAAGACGGCTCAGCGGCAATAGACATCGGAGAAGTCCTGCTGGGCGCAGGGCGGCCTGTGCTTGTCGTCGCAGAGGGCGCACCGTCACTCAAAGCCGAGAAGATCGTCGTCGCCTGGAAGGACACCAAGGAAGCCCGGCGGGCGATTGTCGACGCCCTGCCCTTCCTCAAGGCCGCCAGCGACGTGCAAGTGCTGGTAATTGATGAGGGCAATCTGGCAACCGAGCGGGCAAGCATGCAGGACGCTGTCGCCTGGTTGCTGTCGCACGAAGTCAAGGCGCGCGGCGATGTGCTGCCCAATGAAGGTGGCGTGTCAGAAACGATCACGCATGCGGCCACGTCCGCTGGCGCCGATCTCATCGTCAGCGGCGCCTATGGTCATAGCCGACTGCGTCAGTGGCTGGTTGGCGGAATGACGCGCGGCCTGCTGTCGAATGCGGGAATCCATCGCCTGTTGTCCAACTGACCCAGCGGGAATGTTGGGCCACAGACAATGTGCCGCTCGCTGCCCGGTTGAATATCTGGCGGCGGACGGGCGTTACTTGTCTAGCGATTGATCAGGCGGGGCCAGTAAACGTCACTGTCAAAATCATCAGGAATGGTGGAGAGGCAGGAGATGGCGCGGGTGGCAAACTCGATTTGCTGCACGTATTGGCAGACATCCTCTGGCATGGGCTGACCGGTTACGAAGGCGCGGCGCCGCCACTCATGGAGGCGGATGGCGCGGAGGCGCCGCTGGGCTTCTGCCTCAACGTCTTCGACGCTGATTTTCTGGGCCGATACCTGCGTTGTGGTCCAGCCTGGTTCGGTCCATTCCCGGGAATTGCCGATCTCTGCGAAGCGCACTTTGGGTTCCTGTTGGTCTGGCCCGCCGCGATTGGCTGGCCGAATTTGCTCATATTGTCACGGTCCCCTTACCGAACCGGTAATAACCGGGCGACGCAAGGGCGGGAGCCATGCTAGATTTGCAGCCATGAGCATCCTCTATGTCATGGCTGCAGAAGCCGAATATGGCCCGCACTTGCGTGCCCGCATCGTCCCGCTGATGACGGGCGTTGGACCGGTGGAGGCGGCGATTGCATTGACGCGAGCGCTGGCACTAGCGACGGAAAAGCCAAGCTTGGTCGTGTCGCTTGGGTCCGCTGGCTCGCGACTTCTAGCGCCGTGTGGCGTCTATCAGGCCAGCGCCGTCAGCTATCGGGACATGGATGCGTCGGCGCTTGGGTTTGCCAAGGGACAGACGCCGTTTCTGGACCTTGAACCGGTTCAGCCGCTCGAGCTGCGCCTGGAAGGGATCGAGACTGCGACACTGTCGACCGGCGGCAACATCGTCTCCGGTGCGGCCTATGAGAGCATCGACGCGGACATGGTCGACATGGAGACCTACGCGGTGCTGCGCGTCTGCCAGAGCTTTGCCATTCCGCTGATTGCTTTGCGCGGCATCTCAGATGGCGACCAGGAACTGGGGCAGATCAGTGACTGGACGCAGTATCTACACATCATCGATGCGAAGCTGGCAGCCGCTGTGGATCTGATAGAGGCCGCGCACGCAGAGGGACGTTTGCCCTAGCGCTGCGCCTTCTTGTCGCGACGCGACCGGCTCCACACGGTCCATTTGCGCATGCCGCGCAGGATTGCCATGTTGACCGGCCCCTGCAGAAACGCCAGATCGATGGCCAGCAGCAGCAGACCCAGTGGCAGCATCCAGATGCCCAGCACGGGCAGGAAACTGAATATGCCGCCCAGCACCAGCAATATGCCGAGCGGAACCCGCACCCACCTCGCCCGAGGTTGGCGCAGACTCACCAGCATCGACGCCACTTTTGGCGGAATGCGCCGCTCCAATCGATCAAACTGACGGTCCAGGCGGGCACGGTGCTTGACCACGGGCGGTCCTTTCAATCGGCGACACTCGCTTATGTAGGGAACCACCCTGCCACTGCCAAGTGCCCCGGTCAAAACGTCTCATTGTGACATCCAGGTCGCAACCATTTGCGGCCATTAGGATTTCGCTAACTGTCCGGATCAGAGTTTCCTTAAGCCTGTGCGGGCATATTCAGGCTCTATTGCACACTTGCAACACACGAGGATGGCCCATGCGATTGTCGACCAAAGTGGTGCTCCGCACCGCCGCGCTCGCTGTTGTTGCGTCCAGCCTGGGCGGCTGCAGCCTCTTCGGGCTCAATTTCGGCACAGCGCAGCTTAGCCCCAAGGAATGCCTGATGCGGGCGATGTATTTTGAATCAAATCGCTCGAGTGCCGATGGCATGCTGGCGGTTGGCACGGTGGTGATGAACCGCCTCAATGACCCGCGCTACCCCAAATCGGTGTGCGGCGTAGTGGGTCAAAAAAACCAGTTTGCCCAAGGCGTTATGACCCGCAAGATGACCGACAGCGGCGCCGTGCTGGCATCGCAGGTCGCAGACCAGGTGATGAACGGCGCCCGGCATCCGGGTGTACAGAGCGCTCAACATTTCCACACTGCCGGACTACGTTTCCCCTACAACAACATGCACTATGTGCTGGAAGCAGGCGGCAACGAGTTCTACGAAAAATACTGAACGCGCCTGAGCTCTATTTTGCCTGAACGAGTGCCTTGCTGAGAAAGAACCCATGGCCATCGGGCCGTGCACAGGTCAGCCCCGTGCGTTCGGACAGGCACTGAAACGGTCCGAGCTGTGCGACTTTGCCGTAGTTCAGCTTCTGCGTCAGCGAGCAGCAGCTTGCATCGTCGGCCGCCGCGAAATAGCCCGCGCCTTTGCCGCCCAGGATGGCACGAACATATTTGGGTTCGACCCGGTCGCACTGGATTTCAGCCAGTCCGTCCGCCGTCTCATAATAGGATGTACCGCCGGCAGGCGTGTAAATACAGCCAATGTTGCCAGACGGCGTCGTGAACTCGACCTGACCCTCGCTGTTGCTCCGCAGGTTCTGAAGATCATAGGCACCAGCGGGCAACACCAAGATTCCTGCCAAGGCCACCAAGCCAGCAATGACCAGACCAGAGCGCAGAGCATTTCCCCGACGACGACTTGCAGTGAACATGGCCATCCCTCCATGGCGTTGCGATGGAGGGCAGTATGGCACCGAGATCTGAACCTAGGCTAGCAGGCCCGTTCACCGCCGCTTCAGCAATACCCTAGAAGTCGCCGCCGATATCAAAGCCGCCATCGCCGAAGTCGTCGGCGCCGCCCGGATCGCTGTCATCGACGGCCGGCGCGTCGCCTTCGCTGGCATGGGCGCCGCTTCCGAACATGCCGGCAATCACGCTACCGAGCAGCAAGCCGCCGGAAACGCCCAAGGCCGTCTGGGCGGCGCCGGCGAGAAAACCACCCTGCCCGCGCGCTGGCTGATCTTGCCAGTCGGCACGACGATCCCAGGGGCCGCGTGGGTGCTGCTGTTCCAGTTCGGCAATGCGGGCACGGGCTTGAGCAAGCGCCTGTTCCTGCATCACCACCGTTTGCGCCAGATAGTAGGGCGCCGGCGGGAACTCGCTCAGCCTTTGCTGGATCAGGCGCTCTGCTTCGCGGTCGCGCGGAGGGCTGTTGCGGGCAACGTCCTCGATACGGTCAAACAATCCGTTGATCGTCTGCTGTTCCTGCTGATTGGGCATGGCGCGTCTCCCTGACACAACTTTCGTCGGCAAGACATGGGAGGACACGATAGGCGATGCAATGGCGCTGGCGCCGTTTTAGCGTGCCTTGCTGGCGCGCAGGACATAGCCGATGACGATAGCCACTGCCTCATAGAGCTCGATTGGGATGCTGTCGTCGATCTCGATGCCGCTAAGTGCCTGGGCCAAAACGGGATTGGCCTCAATGATGATGCCGTTTTCCTCAGCCAGGGCGACGATACGGTCGGCAAAGAGGCCACGGCCTTTGGCGACGACGCGCGGCGCTTCGCGGGTACCTTTTTCATATTGGAGCGCGATGGCTAAGGAACGATCCTTGGGCTGTTCGATCATGAGCGGGCATCCACAAAGTGACCTGAACTGGCCGGCTGCGCGTTAGGTGGCTCGCCGTGGCGCACGATAAGGGCGCCGGGGTGAAGGCCGACACTGGCGAGGGTATTGCGCAAAGAATCGATTTCGGCGGCCAGTGCGTCGGTCGTCGCCTGGTCGGCCGCCCAGAGCATGACCCCTGTCGTCCGGCCGCGCAAGGTTACCTGGGCGCCGACTTCGCCCATGTTGGGGACATTGAGGGCAAAGCGCATCTGCCAGCCGCGTTC
>JAHJOS010000134.1 GCA_018820005.1 Alphaproteobacteria bacterium
CGACCTCGCATCGGCGCGAATGCGCGACAACTATGAACCGCTGGGCGACACCTTCAGTGATCTTTATCGCTACTACCAGGACGTCACGGGCGAGCGGCCGGAGCCGGACGTGGTGCGCTTCCACACCGCCCTGTTTTCCACCGTGAGTGCCATGCAGTTTTCCTGCACGGTGGCGACGCCGCAACCGGGGGACCCGCACGATACCTACACCGAGTTCGACATCGCCTTGCGTCGTGTAGTGGTGCATGCGCTGGCCGAGGCGATGGGTGTTCCCCTCGAAACCCCGGCACTGGACATCGCCACGCAAGGGCCGAACACGGCATTGCTGATGATGCTCGAGGATGCCGTCGCGCAGGTGAAGGTGAGTGATGAGTTTCAGCAATCCAAGCTCAAGTCGGTGAGCAAGCTGGTCGAGTATCTCGTCAAGGGAGACGCCATGACGTTGCGATTACAGGCATTGGAACAGGCGGACGCCGAAGCGCTGCTCGGCCGCACATTCGACCATTACAGCGAGATCGACGCGGCATTGGAGGACTTCGTGCGCAGCGCCGGCCCGGAATATGACGAGCCCTTGTTGAAACTATTCATGAAACAGATCGAGCGGCGCGTGCTGGTTTTCGGCGGCACCGCGATTGGTGGCTCGGCGAGCCATATCGATCTGCCGCCGATCGAGCCCCGCTGAAACCGGCCAATCATTACCGTAGCCAAGCCACCCGTTCAGTTAGAAAGGAAGTTGTTCCATGTCCGAGCAAGACACTCACGCCTTCACGAAAAAATATGGCCCTTGGGCCGTCATCGCAGGTGCTTCCCACGGTGTTGGTGCCGCGCTTGCCGACCAGGTGGCTGCAAAGGGTCTGAACTGCGTGCTGGTTGCCCGGCGCGAAGATGCCCTGACCGACCTGAAGAACCAGCTTGTCGACCGTTATGGCGTCGAGGTGCTGGTCGTCACACTGGACCTGACACTGGACGATGCCGCCGACCGGCTGGTGGTAGCGGTGGCGGACCGGGAAGTAGGGCTGCTGATCTATAACGCCGGGGGCGATCCATACATCACCCGCTTCCTCGACACGCCGGTTGAAGACTGGTGCAAATTGCTGCACCTCAATACCCGGACGATCATGCGCTGCTGCCATGCGTTCGGTGGCCGAATGGTTGCGCGTGGCGCCGGTGGGGTCTTGCTGGTTGGCTCCCAGGCTGCGCTGGGTGGCGTGCGCAAGCTGGCTATGTACGCGGCCACCAAGTCTTTCGCCATGACGATGGGAGAAGGGCTCTGGGCCGAATGGAAGGGGCAGGGCGTCGATGTGTTGAACCTGCTGATCGGCACGGTCGATACGCCAACCATGCGCGACGCGATGGTCAGGCAAGGAATCGCCGGCGCCCTGACCATGCAACTGGCCAAGGCCGAGGACATCGCTGCGATCGCGCTACGCGAGTTGCCCAACGGGCCGACGCTGATTCATCCCGACGATCTGGCCGAGTCGCCCACCGGGTCGCATTCGGGGCAGGCGCGGCGCGAACACGTACAGCGGATCAGCGCAGAGTCTGCACTCTTTATCGGTGATTGAAACCGTGGAGCGGGGGCGGCCGGTCGAGTCCGAGGGCGGCAGCAAACGCAGTGGGTTTTTCCATACACCAGGCAGAGTCCTAAAGATGAAAAATTTCGACAATACGGAGTTCAAACGAGGCTGGCGGATTCTTATCCTTGCAATCGTCGGGGTAGCCACCAGTTCGAGTTCCCTGCTGCTGTACAGCTTCAGCTCGATGGTGATTCCGCTCGAGGAGGCGATGGGCTGGCCGCGCGCCGACCTCCAGGCTTCGATCACCGCGCTTTCGCTGGGGACCATCATTGCCGCGCAATTGGCCGGCTGGCTGAACCTGCGTTACGGTTTGCGGCTGGTCACGCTGATTTCCCTGGTGACGCTGGCACTCAGTATGTTCGCCTTGTCGCGTGCTTCGGGATCAATCTGGATGCTTTATCTGGGGTTTTTCCTGGTTCCGCTGGCCGGTTTGGGGACCCTGCAGGTGACCTGGTCGCACCTGGTCAATCTCTGGTTCGAGGAGAACCGAGGCTTTGCCCTGGCGATCATCCTGAGCGGCTCCGGGCTGGCGGCGATCATGCTGCCGCTCATCACGACCTGGGCAATCTCACGCTGGGACTGGCGGGCGGGTTTCATTGCGCTGGGTGCATTGCCGGTGCTGCTGGCGTTGCCGCTGACGCTGCGCTGGTTGTTGCCGGTGGCCAAGGGCCACGCGGCACACTCGATGCAAAGCGGCGCCGAGCGAAGCCATCCGGGAATGCTGCTGCGTGATGCGCTGCGTTCGTGGCGCTTCTGGATCTGCAATCTTTCGATGACGCTGGTGGTGTCCTGCGTGGTTGGTATGGTGACCAACATCATTCCGCTTTTGCGGGACAAGGGCATCGCGGCGGAGCAGGCCAGCCAGATCTTCAGCACCTTCGGGATATCGCTGATCCTTGGTCGCCTGGTGGTGGGTTACCTGATCGATCGATTGTGGGCACCGGGCGTCGCGGCGGTGGCCTTGCTGATGCCCGCCTTGGCCTGCCTGGTGTTTCTCTATGCCGATGCCAGCATCTGGTTGTTCGTTCTAGCCACCCTGCTGGTCGGCCTTGGCGCAGGTGCGGAATTCGACATCGCCGCGTTTCTGATCGCCCGCTATTTCGGTATGCGTGACTACGGCCGCCTGTTCGGCGTGCATCTGGGCCTGATCACTGCCGGGGCCGCTGCCGCGCC
>JAHJOS010000135.1 GCA_018820005.1 Alphaproteobacteria bacterium
AGGCGTGGTGCCGTGTGCCATCGAAAAGAACCCGGTGCGGTGTTGATTTGGCCGGACCTTAGTCCAAGGCATGGGGCAAGGGAAGGCTTGCGGCGGCCAATCGGCTATTGATTTGTCGCGGCATTCCCGCGCACACAGGCTTAGCCACGTCCGTGCCCATGGAGACAACCATGCCCAATTTTCAGTCCGACGGATTGACCCTGGCCTATCAGACCGCCGGCGAGGGCCCCCCGGTGCTGTGCATCCATGGCTTTGCATCGAGCGGGCAGGTCAACTGGATCGACACAGGCTGGGTCGAAACGCTGGTAAACGCCGGTTATCAGGCCATCACGCTGGACAATCGCGGCCACGGCGCATCCGACAAGCCCTATGATCCCGAGCGTTATCATCCCCGCAATATGGCTGCTGACGCGGTGGCACTGCTCGATCACCTGGGAATCGCCAAGGCAGCGCTGCTGGGCTATTCGATGGGCGCGCGCATCGCTGCCTTCGTCGCCTTTGAATACGAGACAAGGGTGGCTTGCGCGGTGTTCGGCGGCATGGGGCTCAACCTGATCAATGGGCTGAGCGATGGCAATGACATCATCGCCGGGCTGCGCGCGCCCTCGCTGGATGGGCTGACCCATCCCACGGCGCGGCAGTTCCGGATCTTTGCCGATTCGACCAAGGCCGACCGTGAAGCGCTGGCGGCCTGCATGGAAACATCGCGCGAACCCATGGCCCGCGCCGATGTCAGGCGCATCAATCTGCCCGTGCTGGTGGCGGTGGGCGAGGCCGACGTGATGGCCGGCGCGCCCGGGCCGCTGGCCGAACTGCTGCCACAGGGCGAAGCCTTTGTTATCCCCAAGCGCGACCACATGCGGGCCACCGGCGACAAGGCATTCAAGGCCGCGGCACTGGCATTCCTGAGCAAGAACTTCGCGCCCAACAGCGTTTCGTGAACCAAACCACCTGCCGGGGCTTTGAAATGGCGGACCAAATGCCCTATATCGTTGGGCTACGATCAAGCAGAGGCCGACCATGACACTCCAGACAAAGACGCCAGCAAAGCTGCAGTCGGTCGATCCGGTGTGGGATGCTGTGCGGGCCGGGGCGCAGCAGATCGTCGCCAATGAGCCCTCGCTGACCAATCTGGCCGTGTCGGCCATCCTCAATCACGACAGCTTTGAGCAGGCGCTTGCGCATCGCCTGGCAGCGCGACTGCACCATGAGGACCTGTCGTCCGACCTGATCCGGCAGGCTTTTGCGGAAATTCTGGCGGACTCGCCCGAAATTGGCGCCGTTGCCCGCGTCGATCTGGCGGCAACGCTGGAGCGCGATCCGGCCTGTCATCGCGCGGTGGAACCGCTGCTGTTCTTCAAGGGGTATCAGGCGATCCAAACCCATCGTTTCGCCCATGCCATGTTCAAGGCGGGGCGTCGCGATTTCGCGCTCTATTTGCAAAGCCGCGCCAGCGTGGTTTTCCAGGTCGATATCAATCCCGCCGTGCCGATGGGCAAGGGCATCATGCTCGACCATGGCACGGGGCTGGTGATCGGCGAGACGGCTGTGGTGGGCGACAATGTGTCCATCCTGCAGGGCGTCACGCTGGGTGGCACCGGCAAGTCAGATCAGGATCGTCACCCCAAGATCGGCAATGGCGTGCTGATCGGCGCAGGTGCCAAGGTGCTGGGCAATATTAAGGTTGGCGATTGCTCGCGCATTGGCGCTGGCTCGGTGGTGCTCAAGGAAGTGCCGCCGCGGGTGACCGTTGCCGGTGTGCCGGCCAAGGTGATCGGCGAGGCAGGCTGTGCCCAGCCGGCGCTTGTCATGGACCAGATGGTGCTTGTGCACGACGTGAATAGCTAGGGCTTCAAGGCGACACACTGCGTTGTCACCGCTAAAATGCCATCGAACAGGGGTTGTGTGGGAGCCGACGGTGACTAGATTGCCGGCTCAACGCAAAACAGCAGGACATCGACAGTGAACCATCCCGAGATCATCAAGCTGCAGAAGTTCCTGCAGGTGAAGTTCAACAACAAGGACATCGACGTTCGTCCGCGCGCCAAGCTCAACGATTCGGTGGAAGTGTTCATCGGCGATGAATCGATCGGCCTGATCCATGCTGACGACGAGGACGGCGACAAGTCCTACATCTTCAACATGTCGATCCTCGATATCGACCTAGAAGACATCAACTAGCCCTACCAGGCGCCGATCGGTGTGAGCCAGCGCTCCATCTCGGTATCGAACTGGCGCCACGATTGCAGAACCGTGGCGTCGAAAGCATAGACGGCGGCAATGCCGCTGGGCAGGTAGACGGTCCGCACGCACTGGCGTGTCTGCTCGGATTGGACCGCTTCAAGACATTTTGCCACAAACGGGTTGGGTGACAGGGCGTCGTACCAGACGCTTTCACCACTATAGCCGTCCGTGTCCCGCATGGGCTTGCCCACCAGGCCGGGCACGCCGGTCAGGCTGTCGTCGGCAAACTGGTGCAGATAGACCCGGTCAAGCAGACTTGCACTGGTGCTGGCGCGACTGCGGGGCAGCAGCGTCACATCGATCGGCAAAGGCGTCACGCCATCAGGCGCCAGAAATTGCACCTGCAGGTCGATCTGGTTGGTAAAGCCGTCCTTGATCTGTTCGCCATAGCGAAACCAGCGCGTTGGAATATGCAGTTCTCGGCCGGCAATGGTCTGGGTTATCGGAGCGCCGTCGCTGAGCGCGGGCGCGGGCATGCGTGCGGTGCGCCCCAGATCGTCCACCAGATAAGCGGCCCCGACTGAGGCCAGCAACACCAGCACGGCTATTCCCGCCAGATTGTAGGCAAGCCCAGTGTGGCTTGCGCGGCCGCTGGAGGGGCCCGACTGGAAACTCATGACCGGCGTTAACCAACTTGGTGGAGGGGAGGTGACATCAGAGTTGGGCGTCAATATGCTTAACGAAGGGTTAACATTTGCGGCTATCGACAAAAGTCGCATGCCATTGGGGGGGTCCACGTGACCAAGGAATTGTTGCTGGCTGCCTTCCTGATCGGCGTTGGACTTTGCATCGCCGGGGCGGGGACACATTTCTATCAGTGGCGTGCCAAGCAGCAGGCGATGTTGCGCTACGACGGCAAGACTTTTGTCGGCTCGCTGGGCAATCTGGCCATGAGCTTTGTATGCGGCCCCTACATCATGCTGCAGCTCGGCTGGCAGCATGAAGACAATGGCACGTTATCGATGACGTCGGCGCTGGTATCGGCGGTCGTGGCCTTTGGCTGGGCCTTCATTACCGGCCTGCTGTTCATGGGTGCCTATGTCGCCATTCGGCATTAGACCGGGCAGGGAAGCGGTCCTGCCAAGACGCGAAAACAATGAAGCCAGCTTCGCAATGCGAGGCTGGCTTCATTCTTCAGATCCCTATCAGGGTATGAATTGGGCGGGATCCGGAACTGGTATGAAACGCTAGTTGATAGCCGCGGTGGCGACGACGACCTGGCGGTCGTCAATCATGTCGACCCACTGGCCGGCATTGGCCTGGGACTGGCGCTTGATGAATTTGTAGGGTGTGGCATTCCACAGATCGACGCTGCCAACCTGGTTGTCCAGCACCAGGTCGCCGCGGTCGGTCCGCACCATGAGCACGGCGTGGCCCTCGCCATTGGCCTGCTTGACCACCGTCATCAGCAGGGTGCTCGCCGGCCAGCCGGCGTTGATCAGGTCGCGGCGCTTGGCCAGTGCGTAGTCTTCGCAATCGCCATAGCCGTTGGGGTAGGTCCAGAATTCGGATACCTGGTAGAGGTCCTGGTCGGTCACCGGGACCACGGTGGCGTTGATGTGGGCGTTGATGCCCAAAAGTTGCTGCCACAGTGCTTCGGTGAGCGTCACTGCGGGGATGATCTGAGCATTGGGGCCGCATTCCTGCGGGCGCTGCTGGCAGAACTCCGCATGGCCAACCGGAATGCTGGCGGCGCCTGCGCGAGTCTGCACATAAGCGATGTTGGTGGTGTCCAGAGCCTGGGTCGGGGCGGCCAGTGCGATCAGCGCGATGACGGCGCTGAACAGTGTCGCTCCCAGTCCCTTTTTACTCGTAGGCATTGTGTGATCTCCCTGATGGAGACCACGTTAGAGAGGCCGACTTGCGCCGGTCCGAAAACTACCGCGTAGTTTTTATGCGTGTTTTATCGATTGATTTGTGCACTCATTAACCATGCAGAACAGCACCTTGGCCCGATTGCCTCAGGGCGCGATTCCAGCCTGTACTGCGGCGAACACCGCATCGTCCTGGCCGGCGCCTTTGCGGCACTGCTTTGAGCCAATCTGGATGGTTGCCGCCTCCTGCAGGCGCCGTGCGCGATAGGCGAAGTCCTTGGTGACGACGGACTTGGCCGCAATATGCCAGTTCTGGTGGTGCACCATCACATTGGTGCCCGTGGCGTCGAGCACCAGCGCGGTCACGCAAACGAAATCGTCGTCCTTGATGTCGTTGTTGGTGAGTGTCTGGCGGAGGTTGAGGCTTTGGCGGGCGAGATCAAGCGATATGGCGATGTCGACCCATTGGTTGCGCTTCCAGTCCCACTTCTGGTGATAAAGGGGGCAGACCAAGGCGGTGCCGCTGGGCCGGCAGGTCGATAGCTTGATTGTTTGCCAAGCATAGTCGAGCCAGTCCGCCCGACCATCGGCCAAAGCGACTGGCATGGCAACCTGGTAACCCAGCGCGAGGCCGACAAGCGTGCTTGCGATCATGGAAAGCCGATGTGTCATGACACAGTCATAACCGAACTGGCCGGAGCCTGCACGGCGGCGTTTGGTTTCGCCGCGCGGGCGTCAGTTCATCCGCAGGTTTTGCTGGACGACAGTGAGCATTTCTTGCGCCGAAGAAAATTCGACTGCCACGCCGTCCTGGAAATGGCGCATCACGCGTGCGCGCATGCGGCCGAGCGTGACCGGCGTGCCAATTGCCGGACGCACGTCCAGTTCGACTGCTGCACCCGACAGGGAGATATCGATGATCTTGCAATTGTAGCGGCGGCCATCGTCGAGCACGACGGTCGAGTGGCGAATATCGGGGACGACGCGTTCGTGGCGGCGATCCTCAGGCAGGTTGAGCACGTCCTTGTTGGCCAGCCAGGTCAACTGGGCGGCCATCTTGTCGCGCTTGCGCGGGGAGGCGGCGATATCCATCAGGAAGCCGCCATCGATCTGGTTGATGATCGTGCCTTCGATGCGCCCGATCTGGTCGAGATAGGCGATCACCTTCTCGCCGACCACGCCGGCGGCGGGCGCGATAACGATGGCATCGCCGGGCGACATTTCGAGAACCTGGCAGGGGAATTCGCGGCGGTCCGCCAGCATGTAGCGACCCAATACCGATACCTGCACCCGCTGGAACTTGCCTTCGCGGGCAACCGTGCGGACCGGGGCGATGAACTGCGGTGAGGGAAGATCGTCGCTGAGCATTCGTCTGACCACTAAACCACTGTCTTTGCGAAGATCAGTCTAGTTAGGTCTAGTTAATGCTTTGTTGTTTTGTAGCCAATTTGCGCGGCCATATCCGCGCAAATTGCAGTGTCTGCGTTGGCAGGTTTTTTACTGTCGGCCGCCGTCGAGCACGGCCAGATGGGCATAGCGGCGGGCCGAGCGACCATAGACGACGGCCGGCATGGCCATGGGCGTCGCGCCATGGGCAAAGGCGACATCGTTGACGATCTTGGTGGAGACGTCGCGCACCTTGTCTTCGAGGGCAAGATCGTCCGGCCAGATCAGCCGCAGGCCCGAGATGCGCTGTTCCATGATGGGCTGCACGCCCAGCCAATAGGGCTCGTCGAGTGCCGTCATGGCCCCAAGCAGGCGGGTATGGGTCGAGCCATTGTGCCGCAGCGGCAGCAGGATCATCTCGAAGCTGACCTTGGTATGTATGGCCGTGGTGCCCTGGAAGGTCACCAGCGCCACGGCGTGGTCTTCAGTGACGGCGCGGATCAGGGTGTCCATGGCGTCGCCGTCGCGCTCATGCCAGAGCGTCGAAAACGAGCGACCCTTGAGTTCGCGGCAATAGCTCGAGCACAGGTGCGAGCCGGCCAGGCGGAAGGAGAACTTGTCGCTCTCGTCGAGTTCGAGAA
>JAHJOS010000136.1 GCA_018820005.1 Alphaproteobacteria bacterium
CTGCAGGATCCTGTGCGGGTTGATGCCTCGGTTGCCGGCTCCACGGTGGTCAAGATTGACCAGCGCGTGATCCTGTCGGGTGCCAAGGCCAAGCGCGGCGTGCTCAACGAGCTGCTGGGCAGCGAAGAAGAAAACATGGAACGCGTGATCATTTTCGCGCGCACCAAGCATGGCGCAGACCGCGTCGCCAAGAACCTCGAAATCGATGGTCACAAGGCCGCTGCCATCCATGGCAACAAGAGCCAGAACGCCCGTCAGGGCGCGCTCAAGGGCTTTGCCAGCGGCGACGTTCGCATCCTGGTGGCGACCGATATCGCGGCACGCGGCATCGATGTTCCCGGCATCACCCATGTGGTCAATTACGAACTGCCTGACGATCCGGAAAACTACGTGCACCGAATCGGCCGCACCGGTCGCAACGGCGCCTCGGGCTTTGCCATTACCCTGTGTGACGGCACCGAGCGCGGCAAGCTGCGTGACGTGGAACGCCTGATCCGCCGCACCTTGCCCTATACGGGTGATCTGCACCTGGCCAATGACACCGGCGTCGTGGAAGCACCGCGTTCGGCCTACAAGAAGCCCGCCGGTGGTCGTCCAGGCCCGCGCAGCGCCAAGAACCCGCGTCAGGCGCAGGGTGACCGTCGCTCGCCCGCCGAGCGTCGTCCTTTTGCCGAGTTCGGCAAGGAAGGCGCAGGCCGGAGCCAGCCGCATCGCGCGCCGTCCGATACGCCGCGTTCGCGCCCGGCTGAAGGCCAGCGTACCCGGCCGGCTGGCGAAGGCCAGCGCAGCCGTCCCGTGGATGCGCCACGGGCCAGTACAGCCGATGCGCCCCGGACTCGTCCGGAAGGCGTTGCTCCCAGCCGTGGCGTTCGCCGCGATATGGAAACCGGCAAGCCAATGGCCAATAACAAGCCTGCCGCTGACAAGACCAAGCAGCGTTGGGGCAAGAGCCAGAAGGACGCCGTACGCGGTGGTGGCCGGTCCAATGCGGATCGGCAGCGCGGACGGGTTGCACAGGCCTGATCTAGACCAGATAGTAAGAGGGCGGCCCCAGTGGCCGCCCTTTTTTGTTTGGAGAGCTTGTCATGACGACCATTGCAGTCATCGGTCCGGGTGCGATCGGCGGGACTGTCGCCGCCTGGCTCGCCCAGAACCCGGCACTATCGGTTACGATCTGCGCGCGCACGCCCTTTGCAGAGCTGCAGGTCGAGACACCGTCTGGCCTGATTGTCGCCAATCCGGTGGTGCTGACAGATCCATCCTCTGCCAGCCCGGTCGATTGGGTGCTGGTTGCGACCAAGACCTATGATGTGGATGGAACCGGCCCCTGGCTGGCGCGGCTTCTGGGTCCAGACACCCGGGTTGCGATCATCCAGAACGGTGTCGAACACGTCCGGCTGTTTTCCCATCTGGTGCCGCCCGAAAAACTGGTGCCGGTGATGATCAATCTGCCGGCAGCCCGCAGCGCACCCGGGCGGATCGTACAGCAACGCCATGGCTTCATCTCCGTGCCGGCCGGTAAGGATGGCGAGGATCTGGTGGCGCTGTTCGCCCATTCCGAAATCGATGCCAGTGCCGATGCCGATTTCCTGTCGCAGGCCTGGATCAAGTTATGCGGCAATTGCGCTGCGATTTTCCCTGCCCTGACGCTGCGTGCGACAGGCCCTGTCTGGAACGCCGATGTGGAGTCTATTATTCGCGCTCTGGCCGAGGAATGTGCTGCTGTTGGGCGGGCCGAGGGCGCGACAATCGCGCAAAGCGTTGTCGAGGCCACCTTAGAGAGTGCCCGCACCATGGCCGAGGGCACACGGGGCAGTTCTATTCAGGTCGATCGGATGGCGGGGCACCAGATGGAAATCGATGCCCGCAATGGCGTTATCGTGCGGCTTGGCGAAAAGCATGGCATCCCGACGCCGATGAACAAGGTGCTGGTGACCCTGCTTGCAGCGTCGGGCAGTCCATGGGTTCACCCGAGCTAATTGCCTTTGACGGCTGGGGTCATGCTAGTGCTGTCGGCGGTACCTGCAGTGCCGCCCTGACCACCTGTCGGTATGGTGCCATCTGGCGGCGGGCCACCAGCGCCACCGGCGGGAGGCTGGGGGGCAGCGGCTCCGCCGGCCATGCCGCCGGTCGATGCTGCGGTGGGGTCGACACCCACGATCATGGCGACAAGGTACTCTTGTTCGAGTTCCTTGATGAAGGCAAAGGCCGCACGCGTCGAACTGGCTGCAATGCTGTCGTTGGAATTGAGGGTGTCGCGCGACCGCGTGCGGTCATTATAGGGCGCAACATTGGTGTAGATGTATTCGCTGAGCGCATCGGGAAAGAACATCTGGCCCGTCAGCACGGTGGTCTGGTCAAGGAAGACTTTGAAGTGCACATGGGTGGTACGGCCACCGTACCAGCTGGGGTAGATGCTCTCGAACTCTACAATGCCGTTGGCATCGGCAAACTGGGTGCCGCGCAGGTAGGTCTGACCGGTCGTGTCGACGGAACGGTCATCGCCCTGATTGGCGTAGCCCGAATAGACGCCGGTTGCATCGCAATGCCAGATATCAACGCGAGCGCCCTCCAGCGGCGCACAGGCGGCATCGACGACTTGCAGGCGCACGCGCATGGGAATGCCAGCCTTGCCCTCGGTGATGTCGGTCCGCTCAAGGGCAGGATCGAAGTAATATGGCCCCTCGGTGACCTCAGGGATGATGGCGCAGACATCGGCACCTTGCAGCAGGGCTGCGGTCTGTGTGGCGCTGACGCCGGCCTCCTGGGCGAAGGCCTGCTGGCTCATCAGCAGGCCGCCCGATGCGGTAACAGCAACGGCCTTGAAAGCGTCGCGACGGTTGATTGTGGTCATGTCATGTCCCTTGTCTGGCCGGTCTCGGACAGGTCCGCTCAACGCCGGCTATGATGTTCCGGGTCTAGCAGGCGCAGGGCGCTCCGTGTCTTAAAGTGCGGACAGGTGCATGACAAAGCGGCAAGGATCTCAGCCCGTCGACGCCAGATAGAGCATGTCACGGCTGGCGCTGGACTGGCCGCTGGTGTCGGGCACCAGACGCTCGAGGAAGCTTGAGGCCCAATTATCGACGCTGTGTCTGCGCGCTGCGGCCATCAGTGCGGTCCAACGGGTGATGCGTTCGTCCAGCGGCATATCGAGCGCCATGCGGAGCGCTTCGGAGGTCTCATCAGTGTCAAAGGGATTGACCTGGATAGCTTCGGGGAAGATCTCGGCAGCCCCTGCAAAGCGCGACAGGATGAGGACGCCGGGGTCGGCAGGGTCCTGCGAAGCGACAAATTCATGCGCCACCAGATTCATCCCGTCACGCAGCGGCGTTACCAGCCCCACCTTGGCCAACCGATAGAGACCGGCAAGGCTTGGCTGGCCATAGGCCCGTTTGACATAGGTCAGGGGTTGCCAATCGGGCTCGGAAAACCGGCCCATGACGCGGCCACAGACGGCGTCCAGCGCGTCGCTGGTTTCCTGGTATTCCTTGATCGTGTCGCGCGAGGGCGGCGCAACCTGCATCATGTGAACGTTGCGGCGGAAACGCGGGTCATTGGCCAGGAGCTTTTCATAGGCCTCGATGCGCTGGGGCAGCCCCTTGGAGTAGTCGAGCCGATCAACGCCAAGGATCAGCTTCTGCTCACGCAAATTGCGTTGCACCCGATGCACCATTTTCGTAGCCGCTGGCGTTACGGCGAGGCGCGCAAAGGCTTCGGGATCGGAGCCAATAGGGAAGGCCGAAGTTTCGCTGCGGGTAAAATCGACCGAGCGCAGCGGGCTGCCCGAGAGGCTGGACGGGGACTGGTGATCGGCAAATTCAGTAAAGGCAGCCACATCACGATTGGCCTGCAGGCCCACCAGATCGTAGCGCGACAGGTCGCGCATCAACTCGTTGTGGTGCGGAATGGCGTAGAGCGCGTCCGTGGTGGGAAACGGGATGTGAAGGTAGAACCCGATGCGATTGCGGGCCCCAAGACTGCGGAGCTCGTTCGCCAGCGGAATGAGATGATAGTCATGAACCCAGATCACATCATCGGGCTGCAACAACGGCAGCAGCGCGCGCGCGAACTGCTGGTTGACGGCGCGGTAGCCCTCGTACCAATGGCCCTCGATGGTGGCCAGATCGAGCCGCAGATGGAAGCTGGGCCACAGAATGGAATTCGAGAATCCCGCATAATAGGCGTGATGGTCGCTGCGCGTGAGATCGATGTGGGCGATGGTCAGGCCGTCGATATCTTCGAACTGCGCTGTTTGAGAGGGTTCGTCGGCAAGCTTGCCGGACCAGCCGAACCAGAAGCCATCTCGCTCAGACAGTGTCTTGCGCAATGCAACGGCGAGGCCGCCGGCTGCCGGCCCCTTGCCGGGTGTACGGTTGGATACGACGATCAATCTGCTCATGGCATGCCCCCAGGCGTTGGCGTGGCCACTGGCGCAACAGTTTCCGAACGGAAAGCGGGCGCTTCAGTGGCACGAAAAGATGCGGCGCGGAGCCCCCGACCCAGGGGTCCGCGCTGCCGGTTCAGTGGACGGGTGCAAACTCGCGATCACGCGCGGCGATATCGCCGAGGCCCTGAATGAGGGCGTGCACCGAGGCTACGTCTGCGATGCGCATGCGCGCGGCGGTGTCGCCTTCGCCCAGCTTGATACCGATACCGCCCAGTTCCTGGGCAGCAATGAAGGCGTCTTCGTCCGTCACGTCGTCGCCGATGAAAATGGGCGTGCGACCCACGAAGGGCTCTTCGAGCATGAAGGCGCGCAGCGCATCGCCCTTACTGACGCCACGGGGGCGAGCTTCAAGCACCATCTTGCCGGGAACAAGGGAGAAATCGCCGATGGACCTCAGCGCCTCCTCCATGGCAGTGCGGACTGTGTCTTCAAGCTCTGGCGCCTGACGGAAATGCAGCGCGACGGCACCCTGCTTGGTTTCCAGCAGAAGGTTGGGATGCGCGATCAGCAGGGGCGCCAGCGCATCGGCAATGGTCTTGGCATCACGCAGGCTTGAGGGGTCAACGGGCTCGACAAAGCCATCGGCGCGACGGCGCTGCGTGCCATGGGCGCCGGCTATGGGAAGCTGCAATGGGGATAGAAATCGATCAATATCGGCAATTTCGCGCCCGGTCAGGACTGCAAAGGCGCTGTCAAATTCGCGCGCTGTCTGTTCCAGGCGGTGCGCGAGTGCCTCAGGCACATCGACAGCATCAGGTGTTTCGGCCAGTTCAACCAACGTGCCGTCGAAATCGGTGAAGATCGCCAGCAGCGGTGTGCTGGATGGAACTGTGGTTTCTGTCTGCGGCATGTTGCGCCTCATGTGACGTTGACGATCCCACATCATTAAACATGCATTGGGGTCACCATGTGGCAAATTGGCCAGACATGGCTGGCATGCAGCACGGGGGTATTCTTCTGCCGACGAGATGGGCGCATGGCTGACACCTGCAGTATCAGATGCGTTATTGGAATAGACCCACAGTGCAAGTGCGTAAGCCTACCGGCCCGACCAGACTGACGCAGTGGATATTGGCCGCCGTTTTGGCGCTGCTGCTGAGCCTGACCGCCTTTGCCGGGACGTTTGCCGCAGCACCGCGCAGCGAATTCACCAATGTGCAGGCGCATCCGGCTTAGGCCAGCGGGATGCCCTTGCTGCCCTTATCCTTCTGATAGATGGCCGATAGATCGGCATAGAGCCCGGTGATTTCGTCGAACCGGGCAACCAAGGCTTCGCGATCATCGCGGGAAAGTCCGGCGATCATGCCGCGGATATTGTGGCTGGTCCAATATTGGTTGGTACGGTTGTAGAGCGGTCGATCCGGTGACACCAGGCCCGTTTCAGGCTCAGGCACGGCATAGACCGCCTTGAGAATAGCGATGTCATAGGGGATGGCGAAGCTGTCGCGCGTATCCTCGTAGCTGAACAGATAGTAGAAATTGTCAAAGCCTGACCAGGTAATGCCAGACAGGCAGAGCGAACAGGGTTCGTGCGTGGCTAGGAACAGGCAATCCCCAACGTCTGGACGTTGGTCGGCCGGAATCTCAAAGAAGCGCTTGATGGCGTGCATCTCGCCATGCCAGAGCGGGTTTTCAGTCTCGTTATTTGTCTCGGCCACGACCACCGAAAGGTCCGACTTGCGCAGGATGGCGGCGCCGAACAACTTATTGCCCTGGGTGACGCCCCGGCGGGTGACCGGAGCAATATCGCGCTCGATGACGTCAAGCAGGCGGGAAATCAGGCTGGCAGAATCCATGGTTCACCGTGTGGGATGCTGGATGACGGGTGGAGCGTCGAAATGGTGTTCTTCAAGGTTGATGCCGTCGCCACCGCGATCGACTACAAGGAAATCAGCCCCGGTTTCGAGTGGGGTGAGCACGCCGTGCCAGGTATTGATCGCAATATTGACGCCCTGACCTGGAGCGGGCTGGAAGGCGCGCAATCGAACGGGCAGGCCGCCCTCATCCTCGGCGACAATGACCAACCAGGGCGTGTCCGATAGCGGGTAGAACGCCTGGCTGCCGAGCGGATGACGCTCGACCAGCGGCAAGGCAAGAGGCAATTGATAGGGCTGACCGCGAAAGATCGAAATCAGCGGCCGGGCATGCACGCCCGCCAATTCGACACGGGCGAGATCGTGGTAGCGCTCGGTCATGCCGCTGTTGATGGGGTAGTGATTGGCCCCATCCATCTCGATGACCTGGCCAAAGGGCGCGAAAGCCTCGGCGCTCAGTGGTTCGATGTCGATGCTGTTCACCTGAAGCCACCCAGGGCCATGTGGCGATTGACGTCCTTGTACAGCAGATAGCGAAAGCGGTCGGGACCGGCGTAGCAGGCTTGTGGGCAGAAGGCGCGCAACCACATGAAATCGCCGGCCTCGACTTCGACCCAGTCCCGGTTCAGCCGATAGACCGCCTTGCCCTCAAGGACGTAGAGCCCGTGCTCCATGACGTGGGTTTCCTCGAAGGGAATGACGGCGCCGGGCTCGAGCGTGACGATGTTGACATGCATGTCGTGACGCATGTCCGTGGGGGCGACAAAGCGCGTAGTGCCCCAGGTGTTTTTGGTGCCCGGCATCCAGATGATGGGCTCGTCCTGTTCGTTGGCGACGAAAGGGGCGGGGATTTCGAGGCCATCAACCTGCTGGTAGCGCTTGCGGACCCAATGGAACCGTACAGGCACAGTGCCTTTGTTGAGAAAGCTCCAGGCGCAGCCGGGGGGCAGATAGGCATAGCCGCCCGTTTTTAGCAGGTGGCTCTTGCCCTCGATGGTGACATTGGCCTGGCCCTCGACCACGAACAATACACCCTCGGCACCTGCATCAGGCTCCGGACGGTCGCTGCCGCCACCGGGCATGACTTCCATAATGTATTGCGAAAAGGTCTCGGAAAAGCCCGAGAGCGGCCGCGCGATCACCCAGCAGCGCTCATCGCGCCAATGGGGCAAATAGCTGGTGACGATGTCGGTCATCACGCCACGCGGGATCACCGCATAGGCTTCGGTAAAGACGGCGCGGCCAGTGTGGATGGCGCTTTGTGGCGGCAGTCCGCCAGCGGGGGAAGCGTAGGTAGTGACCATGGGCGATGGGTTCAACGGTGATGATTCTGATTCCACACTAGTGGCTGGCGCCGCGCAAGACCATGGGT
Organism: Alphaproteobacteria bacterium; assembly: GCA_018820005.1. Lineage (GTDB taxonomy): Bacteria > Pseudomonadota > Alphaproteobacteria > Rhizobiales > Devosiaceae > Devosia. Next base: position 7,634 of record JAHJOS010000136.1, read on the forward strand.
TGGCGCGTCAGGGCTGTCTTGGCGCGGTTCAGACCTCGGCAGAGGCATCAGGTCGCGCCGAAGGCGGCTAAGCATGTTTGCGGTCAGCGACGCAGCGCAGCCGCAATCGAGAAACCCGGCATGGTTACGCAATCTTCAACAGTTGAGGCGATGATTGTGGGATCATGCGTCAAGTGTTGTTGAGTATCGGCGTTTCCCCGCACCATTGGGTGCAGCACAATCTGCCCTGGTTGGCGGTGCTGGCCTTGCTGTTCGGGTTTGATCGCGACGAAGAGCCAGCGGACGGCGAGACCGACCGCTAGCTGTCTTGCGCCTGCCCTCAGGGCAGTATGGTCTTGAGCCGCAACAAGGCAATACGCTCGACCTGGGCGCAGGCGGCGGCGAATTCTTCTTCAGCACTATTGGTCAGGCGCGTCTCAAAGGCCGTGAGTATCGACGCCTTGGTATTGTCGCGGACGGCAATGATGAACGGAAAGCCGAACTTGTCGACATAAGCGGTGTTGAGCATGGTGAACTTCTGCCGTTCGCCGTCGGTCAGGGCATCAAGACCCACCGAGGCCTGTTCGGCGGTCGATTCTGCGGTGAGGCGTTGGGCTGCTGCAAGCTTGCCAGCCAGGTCGGGATGGGCGCGCAGCACGCTCAGTCGTTCCGCATCGGAAGCCATGCGGAACTGGCACCGCAGCGCGAAATGGAGGCCAATGGCGGTGTCATTTGCCGGTGCCAGCTCGCCCTCCCAGGCGCGCTCGGCGATCCAGGGCGAGTGCTCAAAGATCGAACCATAGCGACTGACGAAGTCGGGCTTGCCGAGTTGGGAGGGAATAACCTCAGGCGCAACATAGGGGTGTTCGCTGGCCCAATGCTCGGCAATAGCCAGGCGCGTGGGAACCCAAACCTTGTCGAATGTCTGGATGTAGTCGACGAACTTCTTAAGACCCTGATAACGGCCGGGCTGGCCGACGAGGCGACAGTGCAGTCCCAGAGACATCATCTTGGGGCTGCCGGCCTGCCCTTCGGCATAAAGGCAATCAAAGCTGTCCTTGAGGAACTGGAAGTATTCCTCGCCATTGTCGAAGCCGGGTGCGGTGACAAAGCGCATGTCATTGGCGCTCAGCGTATA